>NZ_CAWNXG010000003.1:0-204653 GCF_963878145.1 Photorhabdus sp. S10-54
TTATTTTGTGACAACATTGTATAAAAAACAGATTAATATTAATCATTTAATAACCAATACTAATAATTTCAAATTAATTTCATTTTTTGTGTTAATTATGTGATATACATCACATTTATGATGTTTTATTTCAGGATGAAATCACTGGAAAAGTGATGATTATCGTAAATTGGTGATGAAATATTATCTTTTTTGATGAGGTTAGATGGTAACTTTTAGCTCAGTTGGCAGAAAAGTAAGACGCGGTATACCCTTATCGTTAAGCTCAATAGCAAACAGCATCAGAAGTCGTGCAAGCCGCCGTGAAAGTGTTATACGGGTTAAAACAAACGGTTAGGATTATCACATTCAACAACAGTTTGGTGTTTGCAGAGCATGAACTCATCAGTGAAAAATTAGAGGCACAAATTTACTTTTATCACACCTCTACTCACCTCAGGAAAAGAGGGGATCAATGGATTAATCAGGCAATACTTTCCAAAGGAACCAAACTGAATAAAGTCTCTGAGCAGGAAATAAATTTTGTGGTAAACCGATTAAGTAATCGCTCCCGAAAAACTAGGGGGTAAAACACCCAATGAATTATTTAAAGGAATGCGGATATGTTTACTTCCAGAGTAACGATATTGTACTTATTATATGAATATGCCAATTATTTTAAAATATATTAATTCTATTTTTACATGGAAATAATATATTTTTTTATTGTATTAATAAAGGTGTTAATAATGATTGGATATAAATGGATAGGTTATGTTTATAACGACATGTGATATTTCTATAATTATTGATTGTTATATTTGAATGTTTTCATATAATATAAAATCAAATTATATCTGATAAATATATTATGTTTTTATCTTATAATATAGATAAAATGAGAGTAGTTATGTAAGTCAATTACTGGCTTTATAGTGATATTGTAAATTAAGCATTGTCAATTATACTAGGTATTAGTATAGTAAGTTTGATTAAATTGTTTGAATAACCTATCGTTGGGTTTTATTATTTAATAATATATTTATCTCTACCTTTAAAAATATGTTGTACAGCAAGGGATAATATTCGTATGTGAATATTGCAAGACAATAAATATGATAGAGATATAATCATTTCATGTTGAAAAATTAACTGTCAGTAGAGGAGGGGTAATTTGTGATCTGCTTATAAAAATGTGACGATATAATGGCTTTTCATTATTTTATTGATGTACGTCAATGCTATTGTTACCTGTACCGTTTAATAGAAGCGTGACTTCAACAAAATTAATGGATAAGCTATGTCGTTAAAAATAACTGTACTACTGGAAAATAAAACATCTGATTCATATTTGATAGCTAAGCCTGGTTTGAGTCTTTTACTTGAAGATGGTGAAGAGAAGATAATTTTTGATACCGGCCCGGATGGTAGCTATATTGAGAATGCAAACAGGATGGGGATATCTATTGATGATATATCCAAAATTGTTATCTCTCATGGACATTCTGACCATATAGGTGGTGTTAATTATTTTCCCCATAATGCTAAATTAATATGTCATCCTGATGCATTAAATGAGAAATATTATGGTGTTATGTTCAGGAAAATGGCGTTAAAATTTAAAAAAATGTCGGGTAAAATTAATAAACGAGTTAAGAAGAGAGTTTTATTTCGTTTAACGAAATCGCATATGAAGATAAGTGAGCGATTTATTTTTTCAGGGGAAATAGCAAATGATCATCGAAAATCCTTTGGGTTAATTAGAAAGAGCTCTTGGGCCAATGATTATATATTGGATGATAGTGCGTTAATTTGGAAAAGCGATAATGGATTGGTGATTATCGTTGGCTGTGGTCATTCTGGTATTTGTGAAATTATTAACCACGCTAAAATGATTACCGGTGTGGATAAAGTATTCGCAGTAATAGGCGGATTGCATTTAAGGAGAGCGTTACCGACGGAGTTATTGAAGATCAGAGAATTTTTCATAAAAGAAAATATAAAAGAGGTCTATGGATGTCATTGTACTGGTAGCTGGGGAAGACTTTGGTTACCAAATGTCAAACAGCTAAAAACAGGACAGGTATTATTAGTCGAGTAACATAATGAAAGTCGTTGAGAAAATGGATGTTCATCAGGTTATTACCCCATTTGCGACAGCGTTGGGGTTAGCGTTTTTTTCTGTTTTAAATAATTGGGATTATAATAACGATAGGTTAATGTTTTTATTGCTATACCCGTCATCTTTCAAGTTGCCTCTTTGTTGGCTGCACTCACTCACCCCGGTCACATAGTTATTTATGCTCCCGGGGATTCGCTCCCTTGCCGTCGCGATGCATCTTGAAATCCATAGGGTATATAATCCTATTGCCGTATTTTTTAGGAAAAATAATAGTATATTGAAGATGACTGTATTTAATCTAATAATGATATTGATAACCGGTACGATAATGATAATTTCCTGTTTATTCAACTTGTTTTAATGATCGATTTTATATTGTTTTACTGCTTGTAAATTATCAAGCGGATGGTGCAGTAAAGGTCTATCTTCGGTCACTGAGAGAAATGACGAAAATTCGTTTTACAAGATATATGGAGTTCTTAATGAAAAATTGAATCGATAAATTTAGATTTACTTATCGTTTCTGTGATGTTTAATTCATTAAAATAACAGGCTATTATATGAACTTAATGTCTTTACGTTGCTTATATAAATAGGCGGTATAATAAGTTGATCATAGGTATATAGTTGATTCTATCTGTTTGATTTAAATTTAATATATTGATTTATACCCAATGGATTTCAAGATGTTTCGCGACGGCAAGGGAGCGAATCCCCGGGAGCATAGGTAACTATGTGACCGGGGTGAGTGAGTGCAGCCAACAAAGAGGCAACTTGAAAGATAATGGGTACATAGAGTTATTCATTAAATCCTGCCACCAGTTGGCCGGAGTTAAGACAGGGGTTATGATTATGAATCAAGGTCAATTCTGGCAACGGCCAAGAAGAAACAAACGTTATTTGGCGGTGATTTTAGCGTCTTTGCTGATGCTTTCTGGTTGTGACCAATCTGATAGCACTGATAATAAGCAAGCTGCCCAACCGCAGTCCACGGAAATTCAAAGCGAAAAAGCACCTCAACAATCAAATACTCCACCAAAATCAGTAAAACCGAAAGATGCAGCCTCACTGGCTGAATTAGTAAAACGTTATGCCGGTAAACCAGTGAAGATTCTGGATGCCTCGGAAGTTCAGCTTGATGGCGCTAGTGCAATGGTGGTGACATTTTCTGTTCCTTTAGATCCGAATCAGGATTTTGCGCAGAATGTCCGTTTGGTGGATGTCAAAGAGGGCAAACTTGATGGGGCGTGGGAACTGTCAGATAACATGATGGAACTGCGCTTGCGCCATTTGCCGCCCTCCCGTAAGTTGCAATTGACCGTAGATAAAGATGTTAAAGGTATCAATGATCGTCAACTCGAAACGGCTTATGAGAAAACGCTGACAACCGCGACGATTTCTCCGTCTGTCGGTTTTGCCAGCAAAGGCTCTTTGTTACCCAGTAAAGTTGCTGAAGGTTTGCCAGTATTGGCTCTGAATGTTAATCGTGTTGATGTTAATTTTTTCAGGATAAAAGAGGCGGCATTACCGGCTTTTATTGCACAGTGGCAATATCGCAATAATATGAATTCTTGGGAATCTGAAGAGATGCTCAAAGATGCGGAACTGGTTTATACCGGCCGTTTCGATCTGAATCCAACACTGAATACCCGCGAAAAATTACTGTTGCCATTAAGTAATATTAAAGATTTACAGCAAGATGGTGTTTATCTGGCGGTGATGCAACAAGCGGGTAAATACACAGACACCAATCCAGCAACAATGTTTACCTTAAGTGATATAGGTGTTTCTGTGCACAGCTATTTGGATAAGATGGATGTGTTTACCCAATCTTTGGCGCAAGGTAGCAGCCTGAAAGGGGTGGAAATACGGCTGTTGGATGATAAAGGGCTATTATTGTCAAAGGCAACAACGGACGATGATGGACACGTCAGCTTAGAAAAAAATGTAAAAGCGAAACTATTGCTTGCTACTCATGATCACCAAACCAGTATGATTGATTTGGTATCACCGGCGCTGGATCTGTCTGAATTTGATATCTCTGGCCCACAAGGGTATAGCAAACAATTTTTTGTTTTTGGACCTCGTGATCTCTATCGCCCGGGTGAAACGTTGATTGTCAATGGCCTGTTGCGTGATGGTGATGGCCGCGCAATGAAAAGTCAGCCAGTTAAAGTGGATGTACTGAAAACCGATGGTCAGGTTGTTCGTAGTTTTGTCTGGCAACCCGAAAATGGGTTGTATCAGTATCGTTATGCGATCCCCCAGTCAGCGGCTACTGGGCTCTGGTCGCTACGTTTTGATTTGGGCGATAACAAACCCCGTTATTACAAGTTTAATGTCGAAGATTTTATGCCGGAGCGCATGGCTCTGGAAATTAGTAGTGAGTCGCAACCCGTGATGAAAGACCACGATGTGGATTTCGCGATTAAAGGCCGTTATCTATATGGAGCGCCTGCCGCATATAATCGCTTGCAAGGGCAATTATTTCTGCGTCCAGCTCGGGATGCGGTAGCAAAATTGCCTGGCTATGAGTTTGGTGCGGTTACAGAAGACAATCTTAGTCGCACATTGGATGAGTTTGACTTGGTTTTAGGTAATGAGGGTAAAGCCGTAATTAATGTCAGTGCCGACAACTGGAGTTCGGTCTCTTCGCCAGTAAACGTCATTGTACAGGCAGGTTTGCTTGAATCTGGTGGCCGCCCGGTAACTCGTCGAGTTGAACAGGCCGTTTGGCCGGCAGAAAAGCTGGTTGGTATCCGTCCGTTGTTTAATCAGAAAGAGATTTATGACTATCGCGTAGGGCGTTACCAAAGTCGTTACAATGTGGATGAAAATTCACTGGCGCAATTTGCGGTGGTGTATGCCGATGCCAATGGAAAAAAATATGCTGCGAAAGATTTAACTGCCCGCTTGGTTTATGAACGCCGCGACTATTATTGGCGTTGGTCGGATAGCGAAGGTTGGCAATCAGGCTATGACCAGAAAGATTTGGTGATGGCGGATGAACATATCCAAATTGCTCAAGATGGTACGGCAAAGGTCAGTTTTCCGGTTGATTGGGGGGCGTACCGTATTGAAGTGGTTAATCCAGAAAATCAATTAGTGACCAGCGTTAATTTCTGGGCGGGTTACTCATGGCAGGACAATACCGGTGGTACAGGGGCTGTTCGTCCTGATCAGGTGAAGTTATCTCTGGATAAACCCGCTTATCAGGTAGGTGAGAAGATAAAACTGCATATGGTCGCGCCACAGGCCGGTAAAGGTTATCTGTTGGTGGAATCCAGTGAAGGGCCACTTTGGTGGCAAAAAATTGATGTGCCAGAACAAGGTTTGGATGTGGAAGTGCCGGTAAATAAAGAGTGGCATCGTCATGACCTTTATTTAACCGCTGTGGTGGTGCGTCCAGAGGATAAATCTCGTCAGGTGACACCGAAACGTGCCATTGGTGTGTTGCACCTGCCGTTGGTTGATGAAAATCGTAAGCTGGATTTGACATTATCCGCACCGGAAAAGATGCGTCCGAATCAGAATTTGACCGTTAAAATCAAGGCGACGCCACAACAAGGGCGGAAATTACCCAAGCAGGTTAATGTGCTGCTTTCTGCTGTCGATACGGGGGTGCTGAATGTCACGAATTTTAAAACTCCCGACCCCTATGAGGCCTTCTTTGGTCGTAAGCGTTACAGTGTCGATCAATATGATGTGTATGGTCAGTTGATTGAAGGTGAAGGCCGTCTGGCGAATCTGCGTTTTGGTGGTGATGGTGATGATAGCGCCCTTGATCGTGGCGGCAGAAAGCCACTAACCGAAGTTAAGATTATCGCTGAACAAGCACAGCCAGTGACGCTGGATGAAAGTGGCGAAGGGCAGATCGTTTTGCCAATCCCTGATTTCAATGGTGAATTGAGGTTGATGGTTCAAGCGTGGAGTGAAGATGAGTTCGGCCACGGTGAAAGTAAAGTTGTCATTGCTGCGCCGGTGGTTGCACAGATGGCATTACCTCGCTTTATGGCAGGTGGTGATAGCGCATTGTTGTCGTTAGATTTGACTAACTTAACTGAACAGACGCAAAACTTGACCTTGAACTTTGCGGCTAATGACCTGATTAAGTTGGAGGGGGATATTAGCAAAGAGATAACATTGGAAAAAGGCAAACGCACCACAGTAGAGATTCCGGTCACAGCGGATTTGGGGGTTGGTCAAGGAGAGGTTTCCTTGACGATTGATGGTCTGAATTTACCCGGTGAAAATCTGAAACCGTATAAAAATAGTTGGAAGATTGGTGTGCGTCAGGCACAGCCAGCGGAAACTGTTTTGTTCGCTAATGTTATTCATCCGGGAGAGGAGTGGCAGTTGCCGTTAAATACCTTATCGGGTTTATCACCAGAAGGAGCCGAGGGGCAGTTGTTACTGAGCAGCCGTCCACCGTTACAGATTTCACGCTATATTCGTGAATTGTACGCCTACCCATATGGCTGTCTTGAACAGACAATCAGTGGGCTTTATCCGTCACTCTATTCGAACAAATCAGAGCTGAATAGTTTGGGTATCATGGCGGAAGATGATAATAAACGCCGGGCAAGTATTGATGAGGGAATTATTCATCTGTTGAGTATGCAGCGTCATGACGGTAGCTTTGCTTTATGGGATAAAACCGGTGATGAAGAATATTGGTTAACGGCCTATGCCGCCGATTTTCTATTCCGTGCAAGTCAACGAGGTTACAGCGTACCTAAAGAGGTGTTGACTTCTGCCAATAACCGTCTGTTACGTTATTTACAGGATAAGAGTGTTATTAACTATCCCTATAGCCAGAATCAGGAAGCAATGCGATTCTCGGTTCAGTCTTATGCTGGTCTGGTGCTTGCCAATCAACAGAAAGCGCCATTGGGCGCTCTGAGACAAGTTTATGAACGCCGTCAGCAAGCAGGCAATGGCTTGTCACTGGTACAACTGGGAGTCGCACTGAAATTGATGGGGGATAACACCCGAGCAGATGAAGCGGTTCGTTTGGGGATCAGTAAAAACCGTCATGATGATGTAGATTTAGGTGATTACGGCAGTGACATCCGTGACAACGCAATGATTGTTGCTCTGTTGACTGAAAATAATATGCTAATAAAGGAACGTGATGAGAAATTGCTGGCTCTGTCTGATGAATTGACATCTCGCAATTATTTCTCAACTCAGGAGAGTAATTCACTCTACTTGGCGGGACGTTTCTTTATTGATACATCAGTGCAGCCGTGGAAAGCGGTGATTAATCAGCGGACTTCACCAATAAGTAGGGATAAGTCCTATAGTGAGATGTTGTATCCACAGGATATTCAGCAAGGTGTGAGTATCAGTAACCTTGGTGACAGCACGCTCTATTCACGAGTAAATGTGGTGGCCTACCCGCTGCGCTCTCCGAAACCTTACGCTAATGTGCTGAAAATTCAGCGTAGCTATCTGGATATGAAGGGTAATTCGGTTTCCATTGACCATCTGAAAAGCGGTGAAATGGTGGTTGTGAAGCTGGTGGTAAGCTCAGATAAATCCGTACAGGATGCTTTGGTTGTTGATTTATTGCCCGCCGGCTTGGAGCTGGAAAACCAGAACTTGGCTAACAGCAGTGCCAAGTTGAGTGAGAGTGCCGCTAATCTTCAGGAGTTGATTGGCGATATGCAACAGGCGACGATTCATCATATTGAATATCGTGATGATCGATATGTGGCGGCAGTCGCGGTTGATCCGTCTCAGCCAGTGACGTTGCTCTATCTGGCACGTGCTGTAACTCCGGGTGTTTACACCATTCCTGCACCACAGGTTGAATCTATGTATGTGCCTTACTGGCGTGCAGTCGGTTCTACACCTGAAAAACTGGAAGTTGTCCGCTAAATTTGTCAGCCCTTATGCTCTGGTGTAAGGGCTGATTTCTCTCTTGGTGTTCATAGATGAAGAAAACGCATCGCCTTATGTGGCTGATTGTACTGTTGTTGTTTTTGCTCCCGGCGGGTTTATGGCTGGCAGATAAAATTTGGCCTCTGCCACTGCGTGAAGTCAAAATGGCGCGTATTGTCGTGAGTGAGGATGGTACGCCGCTTTGGCGTTTTGCCGATGATGAAGGCGTTTGGCGTTATCCGGTAACATTGGATCAAGTATCACCGGAATATATTCAGGCATTGCTGACTTATGAAGATCGCTGGTTCTATAAACACCCGGGGATTAACCCGATTTCTCTGGTCAGGGCTGCCTGGCAAGATATACGAGCCGGTAAGATTTTGTCCGGTGGTAGTACGCTGTCAATGCAGGTCGCTCGGTTGATTGATCCCCATTCACGCACTTTCGGCGGGAAGCTGAAACAGATCTGGCGTACTTTGCAGCTTGAATGGCACTATTCCAAAAATGAAATTCTGGAGATGTATCTGAACCGCGCGCCGTTTGGTGGCACATTACAAGGTGTCGGTGCGGCGAGTTGGGCATATTTGGCTAAACCGCCCTCTGAACTCTCAGCGGGAGAAGCGGCTTTACTGGCTGTTCTGCCACAGGCTCCTAGCCGTTTAAGGCCAGATCGCTATCCTGAACGGGCACAGGCTGCTCGCGATAAGGTGTTGCAACGGTTGGCGCACTATAAAATCTGGCCGGAACAGACGATTGCTGATATTCGGCAAGAAACGTTGTGGTTGGCTCCTCGGCAGGTGCCACAGCTTGCCCCTTTGCTTGCCAGACGAATGGCGAAAGGTACTCGTCAGGAGATCATCAAAACAACCCTTGATGTGGGATTACAGCGTCAGCTTGAAGATATGGCGGTGAATTGGAAGTACCAGTTACCAGAAAAAACTTCGATTGGCGTGTTAGTGGTTGATCATACAGACATGGCGGTAAAAGCCTATATCGGCTCGCTGGATCTACGGGATGATAGCCGTTTTGGTCATGTCGATATGATAAGTTCATGGCGTTCGCCGGGATCAACCTTGAAGCCATTTTTGTATGCCATGGCGCTGGATGATGGGTTAATTCATGGGGAATCACTGTTACAGGATGTGCCTCGCCGCTTTGATTATTATCGCCCCGGAAATTTTGACAGTGGCTTTCATGGGCCGGTCAGTGCCAGTGAGGCGTTGGTTCGTTCACTGAATTTACCCGCTGTGCAACTGCTTGAAGCCTATGGCGCCAAGCGGTTTACCGCCAATATGCGTAATGTGGGAACCGTATTGCGTTTTCCTCCCGGCAGTGAACCCAATTTATCATTGATTCTTGGTGGTACGGCAACCCGGATGGATCAACTGGTGGCGGCTTACACGGCGTTTGCCCGTCAGGGGAAGGTTTCCCCCTTGAGATTCACTCCGCAGCAGAAATTGCGTGATCGGCAACTTTTTTCCCCCGGCGCTGCATGGATAGTGAGGCGAATTATGGCTGGAGAAGCTCTGCCGCAACCTGATGATGTTTTGCCGGCACAAGTGCCGCTGGCTTGGAAAACCGGTACCAGCTATGGCTACCGTGATGCTTGGGCCATTGGCTTAAATGCGCGTTATACCATTGGTGTTTGGGTTGGTCGGCCGGATGGCACGCCAGTTGTCGGGCAGTTCGGCTATGCTACGGCGGTTCCCATCATGAATCAGGTCAATAATCTGTTGTTCGCCAATATGCGAAATGGGGCTAAACGGATTCCTGTTGATCCGCGTCCAGCAAGTGTGAGTCGGGCAATTATCTGTTGGCCGGGAGGGCAGAGTTTACCGAAGGGAGAGGATAATTGCCGTCAGCGGCGTCTGAGCTGGATACTGAATAACACGATTCCGCCTACGCTGCCTGCGGTGGGGCAAGAGGCTATTTCAGGCATCAATGAACAGGTGTGGTTGGATAAAAACGGTTTGCGCGTGGCTCCTGATTGTCCCGGCGCTCGGGCTAAAAATATCGCTTTATGGCCGATTACCCTCGAATCATGGTTACCAACACAAGAGCGGCGGGCACAGCGTCTGCCGCCGGTTAATCCTCGATGTCCACCGTTGAAATCAGATGAAGCGCCCTTGTTGATCGTGGGGATTCGTAACGGAGATGTATTGAAACGGCTTCCTGGTTTTGGCAGCCTTGATTTACGTGTTACCACTCAGGGCGGTAGTGGTGGGCAACAATGGTGGTTTCTGAATGGAGAACAGGTAATGACCACAGAAAATAATCGGGGATTTGTTCAGACATTGACTCAGCTGGGTAAATATCAGCTTAGTGTTTTGGATTTGGGCGGGCAAATTGATTCTGTCAATTTTACCTTGAAGTAAACGATTCAGGTAAAAGTGTGATTTGTACGAAAAAATGGTAATTTTCGCTAAGGAAAATTTAATGGAATGTTATGTTTTCTGTAGGCAACTGCTATTCATGCCCCTATAATCAACGCCGTTTTTATCTCCGCTAAGGTTGCGGAATGAGTATTAACCGATTAACTTATCGGGAAAAATTAAAATTATCAGTTGCTGCAAGAAGAACCAAGAGGTTATCTATGACGGTTGAACGTACTTTTTCTATTGTTAAGCCTAACGCTGTGAAGAAAAATGCCATCGGGGCTATTTATGCTCGTTTTGAAAGTGCTGGGTTTAGAATTATTGCCGCGAAAATGCTTCACCTGACCCGTGAACAGGCTGAGGGCTTCTATGCGGAGCACAAAGGCCGCCCTTTCTTTGATGGTTTGGTGGAATTTATGACTTCTGGTCCGATTATGGTTCAGGTGTTGGAAGGCGAGAATGCAGTACAGCGTCACCGTGATCTGATGGGGGCAACTAATCCTGATAATGCATTGGCAGGTACTCTGCGCGCTGATTATGCAGATAGCTTCACTGAAAACGCGGTTCACGGCTCTGATGCGGTTGAATCTGCAAACCGTGAAATTGCGTATTTCTTCACAGAAGATGAAATTTGCCCACGTTAATTGATTTGCGTTACCCGTAGCATCATTGCATTAAAGTTTGTACAATGCGGCGCCCCGCTGTTAATTCAACGGGGCGCTTATTATTTGTTACTATACTAAACTGATAGTGACCTGAATTGAAACTTCGCGTTGAGTTCATTAACGCAGAGCCGAAAGTGTTACAACGAGGCGATATAAAAAGATGTCCCAACCAAATACTGCGGCACAATTTGCTGCTTCTGTCGTGTCTGAAACTCCAGAAAAGAAAGGCGGTAAAATTAACCTGCTTGATCTGAATCGCAAGCAAATGCGCCAGTTTTTCATTGACATGGGAGAAAAACCATTCCGTGCTGATCAAGTGATGAAATGGATATATCACTACTGTTATGACGATTTTGAGCAGATGACAGATATTAACAAAATTCTGCGAGCAAAATTGCAACAAGTTGCAGAGATCCGTGCACCTGAAGTCGCAGAAGAGCAACGTTCGGCCGATGGTACGATTAAATGGGCGATCACTGTTGGCGATCAGCAGGTTGAAACGGTTTATATCCCGGAAGATGATCGCGCAACTTTGTGTGTCTCTTCTCAGGTAGGTTGTGCACTGGAGTGTAAATTCTGTTCCACTGCTCAGCAAGGGTTTAACCGTAATTTGCGGGTTTCTGAAATTATTGGTCAAGTTTGGCGTGCCGCAAAAATTATTGGTTCACTGAAATCCAGTGGTCGTCGCCCGATTACCAATGTGGTGATGATGGGGATGGGAGAACCGCTGCTTAACCTAAATAACGTGGTGCCTGCCATGGAAATCATGATGGATGATTTTGGTTTCGGTTTGTCAAAGCGCCGTGTGACGTTATCCACATCTGGTGTAGTGCCAGCACTGGATAAACTTGGCGATATGATTGATGTTGCTTTGGCAATTTCCCTGCATGCACCGACAGATGATGTACGGGATGACATCGTTCCTATCAACCGTAAATATAATATCGAGCAGTTCCTTGCAGGTGTGCGCCGCTATTTGACTAAATCTAATGCTAATCAGGGGCGTGTGACGGTGGAATATGTCATGCTGGATCATATTAATGACAGCGTGGAACAGGCACATCAATTAGCTGAATGCTTGAAAGACACACCGAGTAAGATCAATCTGATCCCATGGAACCCGTTTCCGGGGGCGCCATATGGCCGCAGTTCCAACAGCCGGATTGATCGCTTTGCTAAAGTGTTGATGGGATATGGTTTCACCACTATTGTCCGCAAGACTCGCGGTGATGATATCGATGCCGCATGTGGTCAACTTGCCGGTGATGTAATTGATCGTACCAAACGTACATTGAAAAAACGTCAGGCCGGTGAACCTATTCAGATAAGAGCAGTCTGAATGGGAATGTTGGTATGTCCTGTCATGCAGTAACTGAAATGCATAAGTGAAATGATCGTTACAATGACATATCTTTGGTCGGTGGGGATGGAATGATAAGGAAATCGTTATCGGGAATGATGGTGGTTGCTATGTTGTTGGTAGGATGTTCCAATCAACCAACAAACGGCAATCAACAGCGAAAAGTCGCAGCAGAAACCCGGATTCAACTGGGAATGGCCTATCTGGCTAAAGGTAATTTACCTGCCGCCAGATATCACTTTGATAAGGTTTTACTGGCAAAGCCAGACCATTATCAGGCTCAATTAGGTATGGCGTTGTATGAGCAATATTCTGGTCAGCCGGAAGCCGCTCGTCAACGTTACAAAATGGCGATGCAGTACGCGCCAGGAAATGATACGGTATTGTATCATTACAGCGTTTTTCTCTGTGAGCAGGGGCAGTATGAAGAAGTCAAGACTCTGTTTACTGGGAGCCATGCTGACAGGCGTGTTTGTTATCAGTGATTTGCCGCTAGTAAAATAGCAAATCTATTTCGCCGCGCAGGCCATTGTGTAATTTAAAGATTATAGCAAGGCGCCGGCGCGAAGTTTTTCACAACCTGAACAGTACCGCGTCTTCTTGCTAATGAATACAGAAACGACTCCAGAACAAGCTTATTTAACCGCCGGCCAGCTCCTGCGTCAGGCTCGTGAACAGCACGGGCTAACCCAGCAGACTGTAGCTGATCGCTTGTGTTTAAAACTTTCTACAATACGTGATATTGAAGAGGACAATATTCCGGCCACTATGGTACCGACTTTCCTGCGTGGTTATGTTCGCTCTTATGCTAAGTTGGTACAAATTCCAGAAGCAGAAATTCTGGCAATTCTGGATAAGCATACCCCGGCAAAAACAGCGAAAGTTTCACCGATGCAGAGTTTTTCGTTGGGTAAAAAACGGAAAAAACGCGAAAGTTGGTTGATGTGGATTACGTGGTTGA
Organism: Photorhabdus sp. S10-54; assembly: GCF_963878145.1. Taxonomy (NCBI): domain Bacteria; kingdom Pseudomonadati; phylum Pseudomonadota; class Gammaproteobacteria; order Enterobacterales; family Morganellaceae; genus Photorhabdus; species Photorhabdus sp. S10-54. The sequence continues at coordinate 13,349 of NZ_CAWNXG010000003.1, forward strand.
TTATTTTAGTCGTAATTAGTTTGACGGGAGCATGGTGGTGGCAAAATCACATAGCTCAACAGAAGGAATTGATTTCGATGGCTGATCATTCTGCGGCTAAGGTTGCTCAGAAAAAAGCCAGTTCAGAGGATTTACCCACTGAAAATCATGATCAGGTGACACAGTTACCAACCCGCGAACAGGCAACAAGTGAGCCATCATCATCTGCCGCTGTAACCGAAAATGCAGTGGCAGCGAATAATACTGGTGGTCTTGATGGTCATAGTGAGGAAGTGGCCCAATCTGCGGCATCAACGCAAAATCAAGTGGTGAAAACACCTGAAACTCAATTAGCAGGTAACGGGCCACAAACTCAGACTGCTCCATTGTCAGCCAATCAAGGGACAGCTCAAGTACCGAGTGTGTCTGAAAATAATTCAACGGCAGTCGCTGACAGTAATAATCTGATGATGAATTTTAAAGCATCCTGTTGGTTGCAAGTTGTTGATGCAAAAGGAAAGAAATTATTTAGTGGAACTAAACATAAAGGTGACCATCTGAGTCTCTCTGGCTCATTACCTTATGAGTTAACTATCGGTGTTCCGGCTGTTGTGGATGTACGGTTCCGCGGGCAACCTGTTGATTTAAGCCGCTTTATTAAAGAGAGTCGTATCGCGCGTCTTAAAGTACCGGCAGCATAATGAAAGGCCTGTTACAGTAGGGCATAGTTGTAATTTTATCAGTAAGCACATGGAAGTCTGGGAGAAACACCAGTATGCATAATGAATCGCCGATAAAAAGACGCAAATCTACGCGTATTTATGTAGGCAATGTGCCTGTCGGGGATGGTGCGCCCATTTCGGTGCAGTCAATGACAAACACACGTACTACAGATGTGGAAGCGACTGTTAAACAGATTAAATCGCTTGAGCGTGTTGGCGTTGATATTGTTCGCGTATCAATACCAACGATGGACGCCGCGGAAGCATTTAAGTTGATTAAGCAGCAAGCGAGTGTTCCTTTGGTTGCAGATATCCATTTTGATTACCGTATCGCGCTTAAAGTTGCAGAGTATGGTGTCGATTGTCTGCGGATTAACCCTGGAAATATCGGTAATGAAGCACGTATCCGTGAGGTTGTGGCTTCTGCCCGTGATAAAAATATCCCAATCCGCATTGGTGTAAATGGCGGATCATTGGAAAAGGATCTTCAGGAAAAATATGGTGAGCCCACCCCAGGAGCGTTGGTGGAATCGGCTATGCGCCATGTGGATATTCTTGATAGGCTTAATTTTGATCAGTTTAAAATCAGTGTAAAAGCGTCAGATGTCTTTCTGGCGGTTGGTGCCTATCGCTTGTTAGCTCAGAAGATTGATCAGCCATTGCATCTTGGTATTACTGAGGCGGGTGGCGCGCGTGCAGGTTCTGTAAAATCTGCCATTGGCTTGGGTATCCTCCTGTCAGAAGGTATCGGTGATACCATGCGTATTTCTTTGGCTGCCGATCCTGTCGAAGAAGTTAAAGTGGGTTTTGACATTCTGAAAGCATTACGTATTCGTTCCCGTGGTATAAATTTTATCGCTTGTCCAACCTGTTCCCGTCAGGAATTTGATGTTATTGGCACAGTTAATGCTTTGGAACAACGTTTGGAAGATTTACTCACACCGATGGATGTTTCTATTATTGGTTGTGTGGTTAACGGACCCGGCGAGGCGGAGGTTTCTACTTTGGGTGTCACCGGCGCCAGAACGAAAAGTGGTTTTTATGAAGATGGGATACGGCAGAAAGTGCGTCTCGATAATGCTGATATGATCGATCAGCTTGAGGCGAAGATCCGTGCTAAAGCATCAATGCTCGATGAAAATATGCGCATTGGCATAAGTCAACTGGACAAATAATGTATCTGATACTGGCTCATCGTGATGATGAGCCAGCGTTGTTTTGTTTGTTAATTGAAGCTCGCCGGTATTCGCTTCTATACCCTATGGATTTCGAGATGCATCGCGACGGCAAGGGAGCGAATCCCCGGGAGCATAGGTAACTATGTGACCGGGGTGAGCGAGTGCAGCCAACAAAGAGGCAACTTGAAAGATAACGGGTATATAATCAACATCATTTTTGAATCATTAACTAGAGATAAAACGTGGCAAAAAATATCCAAGCTATTCGAGGCATGAATGACTACTTGCCGGCAGATACGGTTATCTGGCAGCGTATCGAAACTATTTTGAAACGAGTACTGGCGGGTTATGGTTATAGCGAGATCCGCACACCGATTGTAGAGCAGACCCCGTTATTTAGACGGGCTATTGGGGAAGTCACTGATGTGGTTGAAAAGGAGATGTATACCTTTGATGATCGCAATGGTGAAAGTGTGACCCTACGCCCTGAAAATACCGCGGGTTGTGTGCGTGCCGGTATTGAACATGGTCTGCTGTACAATCAGGAACAGCGCGTATGGTATTTAGGGCCAATGTTCCGTTATGAACGTCCACAAAAAGGCCGTTACCGCCAATTTTATCAATTAGGTGCTGAAGTTTTTGGTCTTCAAGGGCCTGATATTGATGCCGAACTTATTTTATTGACTGCTCGCTGGTGGCGTGAACTCGGTATTTTTGAGCATGTGACGCTTGAACTGAATTCCATTGGTTCGTTGGCGGCACGCGCCAATTACCGCGAAGCGTTGGTGGCTTTTCTTGAGCAGCACAAAGATAAGCTGGATGAAGATTGCAAACGCCGTATGTACAGTAATCCATTACGTGTTCTGGATTCAAAAAATCCAGAGGTTCAGCAACTTCTTAATGATGCGCCGGAACTGTTTGATTATCTTGATGCCGAATCAAAGGAACATTTTGATAGCCTGTGTGCACTTCTTGATGGGGCGGGTATCAAGTATCGGATTAATCAGCGTTTGGTTCGTGGCTTGGATTATTATAACCGCACAGTATTTGAATGGGTGACAACGGCACTCGGGGCTCAAGGGACGGTCTGTGCCGGTGGTCGGTACGATGGGCTGGTTGAGCAACTGGGGGGCCGACCAACGCCTGCTGTGGGTTTTGCCATGGGGATGGAGCGTCTGATTTTGCTGGTGCAAGAAATTAATCCAGCATTTGTCGCGGAGCGGTCAGTTGCAGATGTTTATCTCGCTTCTTTTAGTGAAGGTAGTCAGCAAGCGGCATTGATTTTGGCTGAACAGGTACGTGATACGTTGCCCCAATTGCGTTTAATGATGAACCACGGGGGAGGGAACTTTAAGAAGCAACTGGGGCGTGCGGATAAACAAGGCGCCAAAATTGCGCTGATCCTCGGTGAGGATGAAATTCGTTCTGGTCAGGTAGCCATTAAAGATTTACGTACAGGTGAACAACAAACGTTGCCGCAAAGCGAAATTGCTGCTCGTTTGGTTGAACTGTTAGGTTAAGGAGAGACTCTGTGGAAGTCTATACCAATGAAAACGAACAGGTAGACGTGATTCGTCGCTTTTTTGCCAATAATGGTAAAGCCTTGGTTTTTGGGCTGGTGTTGGGTGCCGGGGCGCTGATTGGCTGGCGTTACTGGCAATCTCATCAGACAAATCAGTTGCAGGAAAGTGCAGAAGCTTTTGAACGAGTAGATCAAGGATTAATTACCAGTACAAAAGAGAGTCATGCTGCTGCCGAAAAATTTGCCAGTGAAATTAATGACAGTTATGGCGTGATGACGCATATGCATTTGGCTCAACTTGCTGTTGAAAAGAATGAATTAACTAAAGCAGATCAATTTTTATCTGCGGCTACCGATCAGGTAAAAAATGAGGATTTGCTGTCTCTGGTGAATATTCGCCTAGCTAGGGTTCAATTGGCGGAAGATAAAGCGGATGCCGCGCTGAAAACGTTGGAACAGGTTAAAGGTTCCGGTTGGGTTGCCGTTGCAGAGGATATCCGCGGTGATGCCCTGTTGAAAAAAGGTGATATTGCCGGTGCCCGTGCAGCGTATACCAAAGGTTTGAGCTCAAATTCACCACAGGCGATCAAATCGATGTTAAATCTTAAATTGAATAACTTATCCAGCTAAGGGGAATTCTTTCAATGCAACTGCGTAAAACACTCTTGGTTGGTTTAGTGGCTTCCGTTCTGTTAGCCGGTTGTTCAAGTGAGCAAGACACAGTAACGATGTCACCATTGCCACAGGTCGAAAATCAATTTAATCCAAGCGAAGTTTGGGATAAATCTGTAGGTGATGGTGTAGGCCGTTATTATTCTCATTTGACACCAACCTGGCAGGGCTCTGCTGTTTATGTTGCTGATCGTCATGGCATCGTTAAGGCGTTGGACATTGATAGTGGTAAAGAGATATGGTCGGTGAATCTGGCGGAAAAAGCGGGTTTCCTCTCTTCTCGTATACCTGCATTGCTCTCTGGTGGTCTGACCGTTGCTGGGGATCATCTATATGTAGGTACTGAACGTGCCAAAGTTATTGCATTGAATACCAAAGACGGGCAAGTTGCCTGGCAATCCGACGTTGCCGGTGAAGCGTTGTCGCGTCCTGTGGTGAGTGATGGTCTGGTGCTGATTCATACCAGTAATGGGATGTTGCAGGCATTAAGTGAGTCAGATGGTAAAGTGCAATGGTCCGTTAATTTGGATTCACCGTCATTATCATTGCGTGGTGAATCGGCGCCTGCCGTGGCTTACGGTGCTGCCATCGTAGGTGGGGATAATGGTCGTGTCAACGCCGTCTTGATTTCTCAGGGGCAGTTGATTTGGCAACAACGTATTTCTCAGGTAACCAGTTCTACAGAAATCGGTCGTCTTAATGATGTTGATACGACACCAGTTATTTCTGAGGGCGTGATATATGCAATAGCTTATAACGGTAATCTGGTGGCGCTTGATATGCGTTCAGGTCAGATCCTCTGGAAGCGTGATTTGGGTTCAGTGAACGAAATGGTTGTTTCTGGTGATAATATTTATATTGTTGACCAAAATGATCGTGTTATGGGTCTGCGTCAAAGTGATGGTGTCACTTTGTGGACTCAGACAAAATTGCAACACCGTAATTTAACCGCGCCTGAAATGTATAATGGTTATCTGGTTGTTGGTGACAGTGAAGGTTATCTGCACTGGCTGAATATGGATGATGGTAAGTTTGTTGCTCAACATAAAGTTGATAGTTCCGGTTTAATGAGCCGTCCGGTTGTCGCCAGTGACAAATTGATGGTGCAGGCGAAAGACGGTACGGTTTATCTGTTTACCCGTTGAGTTGTGCTTACTGTCTGTGTTGACCGGAAATATAGAGTAAAGCGTTAGTTATATACCCTATGGATTTCAAGATGCATCGCGACGGCAAGGGAGAGAATCCCCGGGAGCATAGGAAACTATGTGACCGGGGTGAGCGAGTGCAGCCAACAAAGAGGCAACTTGAAAGATAACGGGTATAGTCCTACGGCTCCTGGAGAGAAAGAGAACAGGAGCCGTTTCGTCTTTTTAGTGTTCTGTTGTGGTGAACAGCGGAGTACTAATTTCAAATTAAGTCATGAGGCATCAACAAATGATACCTGTCGTCGCTCTGGTAGGGCGCCCAAATGTGGGTAAGTCCACATTATTTAACCGTTTAACCCGTACAAGAGATGCGCTGGTAGCGGATTTTCCAGGTCTGACTCGCGACCGTAAATATGGTCGAGCTGAGGTTGAGGGGCAGGAATTTATCATCATTGATACCGGTGGTATTGATGGCATCGAAGAGGGTGTGGAAACTCATATGGCAGCTCAATCTTTGATGGCGATTGAAGAGGCCGATATTGTTCTGTTTATGGTAGATGCTCGTGCCGGGCTTATGCCAGCAGACCACACGATAGCAAAACATCTACGTGGTCGCGAAAAAGCTACTTTTTTGGTCGCGAATAAAACTGACGGTGTTGATATTGATACCGCTATTGCTGAATTTTATTCCCTCGGATTGGGGGATATCTATTCTATCGCTGCTTCTCATGGTCGTGGCGTCACCCAACTTATCGAACGAGTACTGTTACCTTTCTCCGGTAAAGGTGAAGAAGACGTGGTTGAGCTGACTGAGGAAGAGGCCAACGCAGCTTATTGGGCAGAGCAGGAACAGAATGAAATTGAGATGGTAGAAGGGGAGGAGGATTTTGATCCATCAACTCTGCCATTGAAATTAGCCATTGTCGGTAAGCCAAATGTGGGCAAGTCTACGTTGACTAACCGTATCTTGGGTGAAGAAAGGGTTGTGGTTTACGATATGCCAGGCACTACCCGTGACAGCATTTATATTCCAATGGAGCGCGATGGCCGTGAATATATCCTTATTGATACCGCGGGGGTACGTAAGCGGGGTAAGATCACTGAAACGGTTGAAAAATTTTCAGTCATAAAAACCCTTCAAGCGATTGAAGATGCTAACGTTGTATTACTGGTTATCGATGCGCGAGAAGGTATTTCCGATCAAGATTTGTCATTATTGGGTTTTATTCTTAATAGTGGGCGCTCATTGGTCATCGCGGTCAATAAATGGGATGGCATGTCACAGGAAGATAAAGAGCGTGTGAAAGAGATGCTGGATTATCGTCTTGGTTTTGTTGACTTTGCCAGAGTACATTTTATCTCTGCTTTGCATGGTAGTGGGGTGGGGAATCTGTTTGACTCGATTCTTGAGGCTTATGATTGCGCCACTCGTCGTGTTAATACTTCACTGCTAACCCGTATCATGCATATGGCCGAAGAAGATCATCAACCGCCGATGATCCGTGGTCGCAGGGTGAAAATGAAATATGCTCATGCTGGTGGTTATAATCCACCAATTGTTGTGATCCACGGTAATCAGGTAACAGATTTGCCTGATTCTTATAAGCGTTATCTGATGAACTATTTCCGCCGATCCCTAAAGGTGATGGGAACGCCCATTCGGATTCAGTTTAAAGAAGGGGCGAATCCCTATGCTGACAAACGTAATACGTTGACACCAAATCAAATGCGTAAACGTAAACGTCTAATGTCGCATCTGAAAAAGCGTTAATGCTAATAGGAAAAGGGGGGTGATTAACCACCCTTTTTGTCGGTGTCCCAGATCTGGGTAATGATTTCCGGTGCATCTGACTCAGGAAGGGTGAAGTGGTGTTCTTCATTTCCATTGATGATACTGAGCAGATAATACTGTTGATCAGGATATGGTGATGGTGGCATAGAATCAGAAAAGTCTTGTTCTATGGCTTGAAGAAATAAGTGCTGTTGGTGCGGAGACAATGATTTTAAATTCACTGTCTTATCTTGGTTAAGGCTAGGTGCGGTGGCAAATCCTCCTTGTAGAGAAATTGTGATTTTACTATCAGTTGTGAGTTTGAGAGTTTTATTATTCATGATATACCAAATTTTTACGGTTATTTTTTAGGTCTCTTTAGTATAGCGTGAAATTCGTCGTTAACAATTTTGGCATCTTCTGTTGGATATATTTTTTATAAGTCAGGTATTACAAATAATAAAATATCGCTGGCGTTAAACCAGCGATATGTTTATAGATTAATCTTCAGTTTTATCTTTAGTTTTGTCCTTATCGCCGCCTTTATCACCCTTATCGCCGCCTTTATCGTCTTTGTCACCGCCCTTATCATCTTTATCTTCTTTCACTTTAACGCCCACTTCTTTCCAGCTATCAATTGTCGCTTTTTCAACATCCTCATCAAATAACTCACGAGCGTGTTTAATTGTTAATTTAGCGAAGGATACGAAGTTAGCATCACGTGCAAGATCTTTATCCAACAATGTGTTGTACCATATTTTTCCTGCTTTCTCCCAGGAATATCCACCTAATTTTGTCGCCAGATTATAGAAGGCTTTATTAGGAATACCTGAATTAATATGCACTCCACCATTGTCTCTATAAATCGGCAGATCTTTATAATCATCCATATGACCAGGCTGCGGATCTTTACCGAGAGTTTCATCATCATATGCGCTGCCGGGGTTTTTCATTGAACGAATCCCTACACCTTTAATATCTTTGCCCAGTAACCCACTGCCTATAACCCAATCTGCTTCGTCAGCTTTTTGTTTCAGATAATGTTGTTTTACTAATGAGCCAAAAACATCCGCTATTGATTCATTTAATGCACCAGACTGAAAGAAATAGACCAGATCCGCTGTTTTCTCAATAACGCCATGAGATAATTCATGGCCGATCACATCAATAGATGTCGTGAAATCATTGAAGGTTTTGCCATCTCCGTCGCCAAATACCATTTGTCCGTTGCCCCAGAATGCATTCATATATTCTTCGCCATAATGCACGGTGGCAATCAATTTCATTCCTTTATCATCTAATGAGTTGCGATTAAATACTTCTTTATAGAAATTGTAAGTTGCTTCTAAATATTTATATGCGTTATCAACTGATTTATCTCCGTTATCTGGTTCTCCTTCATCTCGTACTAATTTTCCTGGCAACTTGCGTTTATTTTCTGCATCGTGAATAGAACGATGTATAGTTGTCTTAGTAACTTTATCATCATCGGAATCATCGGAATCATCGGAAGATTCTTTAATAACATTGTCCAACATTAAACTCTGAGTGTGATTTAATGTCATTAATACTTTCTTCTTTTCATTGTCATTATTATAAATATTTTGAAGAATGTACGGCGGTATTACGCCTCTGTAGTTATTGTTTTGTATTTGCATAAAATATCTCCTGGAATAAATTTTTAGTTATTAATTAGAGGTACTCTTTAGGTACGGATTCATATTAAACACGTTTCCAGCAGATAGTCATCAGGTCCAACCTGCTTCTTTTATGTTAAGGGGTTGTTAACAATATGTTAAGTTTTTTTGTGTGAGGGATTTTTGCATTGGCTGTAATAAAAATATAAATAGTTAGGAATAGTTTTTTATAATATTCCTAACATGATGGAAAATCATATCCAGTTTTTTGCTGGTAGAAAGTCGGTATATAAAGCGGCTTCTGTAGATTCTGGTTCAGGGTGATAATCATGTTCCCAGCGTACTAATGGTGGCATGGACATTAAGATAGATTCTGTTCGTCCCCCACTTTGTAATCCAAATAAGGTTCCTCTGTCCCAAACGAGGTTAAATTCTACATAGCGACCACGGCGATATAATTGAAATTGCCGTTCACGTTCACCCCATAATATTTCCTTCCTTTTTTCCACAATAGGTAGATAGGCAGAAAGGAAACCTTTACCTATATCTTGAGTAAAATTAAAACAATGTTTGAAGTCAGGTGTATTTAAATCGTCATAGAATAAGCCACCAATTCCACGGGCTTCGTTACGATGTTTAATATAGAAATAATTATCACACCATTCTTTATATTTTGGGTAAACATCTTCTCCATAGGGTCGACATATATTTCTGGCGGTGGTGTGCCAATGAATAGCATCTTCCTTAAAACCATAATAAGGTGTTAAATCAAAACCCCCACCGAACCACCACACTGGCGCTTCACCTTCTTTTTCTGCAATAAAGAACCGAACATTAGCATGGCTGGTTGGTATATAGGGGTTTAAAGGATGAATAACTAGAGAGACGCCTATTGCCTGATAACGGCGACCGACCAATTCAGGACGGTGAGCTGTTGCTGATAAAGGAAGCATATCTCCTGATACATGAGAAAAATTAGCGCCTGCTTGTTCGAATATCGTGCCTTCTTTCATAATTCGACTACGGCCTCCGCCACCTTCTTCTCGTTGCCAGCACTGCTCAGTAAATTTCTCTTTGCCATCTATTTGTTCCAGTTGTTGGCAAATTTCATCCTGTAATGAAAGGAAAAAAGATTTAATCTGATTAATGTTTGGTGTATTCATGGTTCTTTTCCCATTATGGTGTGGTGAGCGTTATATTATAGCTATTAGTGGAAGAGAACGCATTTTCGTATTGATTCCGGTGTTAAAGCGGAGATAATGAGAAAATAGTTATTTCAATAAAAACAGGTTGGTTAGGGATGGAAATTCGGGTATTTCGACAAGATGATTTTGAAGAAGTGATCACCTTATGGGAACGCTGCGATTTACTTAATCCTGGTGTTGATCCTGAAGTGGATATCGAGCGTAAATTGACGCATGATCCTGACCTGTTTTTAGTCGCGGAAGTGGTTGGTGAAGTGGTTGGGACGATTATGGGGGGTTATGATGGTCATCGTGGCTCAGCTTATTATTTGGGAGTTCATCCTGAATTTCGCGGTAGGGGAATTGCTAATGCATTAATTGCCCGATTGGAGAAGAAATTGATTGCCCGTGGTTGCCCAAAAATAGTTCTTATTGTTCCTGAAGATAATGATGCCACTATCTATATGTGTGAAAAACTGGAATATGAAGATCGTCATCAAGAGAGTGTTATTTTCAGTAAACGTTTGATTGTTGATCAGGAATATTGAGTTCAGATATGGCTGAGTGAAAGAATACCACTCAGCCATAAGGCATTAGTTCAATTTGGTGACTTTTTTCACATCAACAGTCATACCATTCCATTCTTTATCGACTTCACCTTCAAGACGGACTCTATCTTGAGGCGTTATCGTTTGGCCATTCCAGTATTTATGATCAACTTCGACTTCAACAATTCCTGCATTATCGCGGAATATGAAGTGATCGCTGTGGATACGGGATTCAATATGTCCTTCCAGCACGACCCAACTGTCATCTCTCATATTTTTAACTTGTTGGGTGGTGGAAACTCTTGCATTTTGATCGACAAAACCACCTTGTGGTGCTGCTTGGACGGGGGGCTGTGCTGAATCAGGACCAGAAAAACCACCAAATTGCGTCTGTGAGGTTTGAGCCAGTGATGGCATACTGAACAAAGCAATCAAAGCGGTGGTTATAAGTGTTTTTTTCATCATATTGACCTTACTGATAGTGATGATTTTTAGGGGGGATAATGATACCGCTAAGTGGTATTTTATCAATAAAATATTCATTTAAGGTGATTAATTTAAACATTCTCTGAAACTAACAATCAGATGTGATGTCTCAGTGCCTATCTCTGTATTGAGTCATAAGGGAACCAGTTATGCAGAAGTATACTTTAACTAACATGTTGTCAGGGTTACGTATTGTCACAATAAGTGGTGCATTGTTATTGGCCGGTTGTACAGGTTCATCGGGTTTTTCATGGTCGCATTTGTCTCCTTTTAGCTGGTTTGGCAGCTCTTTAAAAATCTCAGATCAGGGGGTGGGAGAAATAAATGGTCTGACTGCAATGAATAAAGATGCAATAGAGAAGGGGTTGGATAGAAAGTACCACTTACGCAGTGGCATGGAAACAAAGCATGGTCAATTGGTGACAGTATTTCAAGCAATGGATGGTGATCAATTGAAGATAGCGTTATTTGGTCAGGCCGATGAAAAGGTCAGTCGCATTGAAGTGCTAGATGAAGATATTGAAACCGTCTGGGGAACAAAGGTCGGCATGCCATTTTCGGCACTTTATAGCAAGGCATTTGATGTTTGCCGAAATACGGTGAGTGAGTTAGAGAAGAGCGCTATTGTCTGCGTATCCCCACAGAGCAAACATGTCAGTTATCTGTTTACAGGTCATTGGAATGGCCCTGAAGGATTGATTCCTTCTGATGATGTGCTGAAAAACTGGAAAGTGGAACGTATTATTTGGAAGCGATGAGAATTTCTGATTAAAAACATAAACTGAGTCGGTTTGATGAATTTGATGTTCCTCTTGCGGAGCCGTAATAGGCCCGCATTTTTCATTTAAGAACTTAATTCTTCCTGTCAGCTTATTGCGTTTCATACTTTCTAAGTGCAATTTGGTATATTAAACGGTGATAGTTATCTACCCTGTTATAAATAAACTGGATACATTAGTCACTGGCGCGTTATTTGATGAAATAACGGATAAGGTGAGAAATGAAAAAGTATTCAGTAAAAAATACAATACTAAACGGACTGGTAGTAGTAACTTTATTAGGCAGCAGTCACGCCTCTGCTGTAGAGCTATTAAACAGCTCTTATGATGTTGCGCGTGAGCTATTTTCTGCGCTGAATCCTGAATTTGAAAAACAGTGGAATGAGCAGTATCCACAAGATAAGTTGATAATCAAACAATCCCACGCCGGTTCCTCCAAACAAGCACTGGCAATTCTTCAAGGATTGCGGGCTGATGTGGTGACTTACAATCAGGTAACGGATGTACAAATTTTGCATGATCGTGGCAATCTGCTCTCGGCTGATTGGCAGAACCGCTTGCCAAATAGCAGTTCACCTTACTATTCCACGATGGCGTTTCTTGTGCGTAAAGGTAACCCCAAAAATATTCGTAATTGGGATGATTTAGTGCGTCAGGATGTCAAATTAGTCTTCCCAAACCCTAAAACCTCCGGTAATGGTCGTTATGCTTATTTGGCCGCCTGGGGAGCTATTCAACAGCAAAATGGTGGAGATCAAGGTAAAACTCGCGAATGGATGAAACATTTCCTGAAAAATGTCGCTGTGTTTGATACTGGTGGTCGCGGGGCAACAACTTCATTTATTGAACGTGGTTTGGGTGATGTACTGATCAGTTTCGAATCTGAAGTAAACAACATTCGCAAGCAGTATGATGGTGATAAGTATGAAGTAATCGTTCCACCGGTAGGTATTCTGGCAGAATTCCCTGTGGCTTGGATTGATCAGCATATTGCGAAAAATGGTACAGAGAAAGCGGCTAAAGCTTATCTGAATTATCTTTATAGCCCACAGGCACAGCAGATCATTACTCGCTTTAATTATCGTGTCAGTAATAAAAACGTGATGGCTCAACAGAGAGCCCGTTTTCCGGAAACTAAGCTGTTTCGATTGGAAGATCAATTTGGTGGTTGGTCACAAGTGATGAAAACTCACTTTAATACTGGCGGTATGCTGGATCAATTGCTGGCCGAGGGGCATAAGTAATGTTTTCGAGATCCAGTAAGCGAGTATTGCCTGGTTTTGGGTTGAGCTTAGGCAGTAGTTTGTTCTATACCTGCTTGATTTTATTGTTACCCTTGAGTGCATTAGTTGTGCAGCTTTCCAGTATGACCTGGGAACAGTATTGGCAGGTGATTGCTAATCCCCAAGTTGTAGCAGCTTATAAAGTGACATTGCTAGCAGCAGCGGTTGCCAGCTTGTTTAATGCGGTGTTTGGTATGTTGATGGCATGGGTTTTAACCCGCTATCGTTTCCTTGGCCGTAGCTTGTTGGATGGTTTGATGGATCTCCCTTTTGCGTTACCTACTGCGGTAGCGGGATTGACATTGGCAACGCTATTCTCTGTGAGTGGTTGGTATGGTTCTTTGCTTGGGCACTTTGATGTGAAAGTAGTGAATACTTGGTTGGGTATTGCGGTAGCGATGGTGTTTACAAGTCTGCCATTTGTAGTGCGAACGATTCAGCCGGTACTTGAAGAGTTAGGGCCAGAATATGAAGAAGCAGCTCAAACATTAGGCGCTAATCGTTGGCAAACTTTCTGGCGGGTTGTATTGCCAGAATTATCCCCGGCTTTAATTGCGGGCACCGCACTCTCTTTTACCCGCAGCTTGGGGGAGTTTGGTGCAGTGATCTTTATTGCCGGTAACATTGCATGGCAAACAGAAGTGGTATCGCTGATGATTTTCATCCGCTTACAGGAGTTTGATTACCCCGCAGCCAGTGCCATCGCATCAGTTATATTGGCAATATCCCTGATATTACTCTTTAGCATTAATACTCTGCAAAGCCGCTTTGGTCGGCGGATTGGAGGGCATTAATGGTTGAATTATCTGAATCTTATGTAGCGCAACGACCACCTGTAAATTGGGCGAAATGGACGTTGATCATAACAAGCGTATTGTTTTCAATCTTACTGTTAGTGATCCCCATTGTCTGGATATTTATGACTGCCTTTTCTAAAGGCGTTGAGATAGTCACTGAGAATCTTTTAGATCCTGATATGTTGCATGCCATCTGGTTAACGATACTGATCGCGTTAATTACCGTTCCGGTAAACCTAATTTTTGGCGTCATGATCGCTTGGCTGGTAACGCGCTTTCAGTTTCCAGGGCGGCAATGTTTATTGACATTGATCGACATTCCGTTTGCTGTTTCGCCGGTTGTAGCTGGTTTGATCTACCTATTGTTTTATGGTTCGAATGGTTGGGCTGGAAGTTTGTTGGAACCCTGTGATATCCAATTGATGTTTTCCTGGCCGGGAATGGCCTTAGTAACGATATTTGTGACTTGTCCTTTCGTTGTTCGAGAGCTGGTGCCGATGATGCTTAGTCAGGGGAGCCAGGAGGATGAAGCTGCAATTTTATTGGGGGCGTCTGGTTGGAAAATGTTTTGGCGGGTGACGTTACCTAATATCCGTTGGGCGTTGTTATATGGTGTGGTTTTGACTAATGCCCGGGCGATTGGTGAATTTGGTGCTGTCTCAGTAGTATCCGGTGCTATTCGTGGTGAAACTTACACATTGCCGTTGCAGGTTGAATTACTGCATCAAGATTACAACACCGTAGGGGCATTTACTGCGGCGGCATTGTTGGCATTGATGGCAATTATCACTTTGATTGTTAAAAGTGCTTTGCAGTGGCGGTTAAGTCGCCAACATGGTTAAGGTAGGAGCAGAATATGAGTATTGAAATTAACAATATCAGTAAATATTTTGGTCGGACTCAGGTTCTGAGCGATATCACTCTGAATGTTTTTTCTGGAGAAATGGTTGCTTTGCTTGGTCCGTCAGGCTCCGGTAAAACAACCTTGTTGAGGATTATTGCTGGTCTGGAACAGCAAACTGCGGGGAAGCTGAGTTTCCACGGGCAAGATGTTAGCCGTATGCATGCTAAAGATCGGCAAGTTGGATTTGTATTTCAGCATTATGCACTGTTTCGGCATATGACCGTGTTTGATAATGTTGCTTTTGGATTGACAGTCCTACCACGACGTAAGCGTCCGAATATGGCGGCTATCCGCCGTAAGGTTATGGAGTTGTTGGAGATGGTGCAATTGACGCATTTTGCTGAACGCTATCCATCACAACTTTCTGGTGGGCAGAGACAGCGGGTAGCGTTGGCAAGAGCATTGGCTGTTGAACCACAAATTCTATTACTCGATGAGCCATTTGGTGCATTGGATGCTCAGGTAAGAATGGAATTACGCCGTTGGCTACGTCAGCTCCATGAAGAACTTAAATTTACCAGTGTCTTTGTCACTCACGATCAGGAAGAGGCGATGGAAGTGGCTGACCGGGTTGTTGTTATGAGGCAAGGGAATATTGAACAGGTAGGTACGCCCCAAGATGTATGGCGTTATCCGGCAAGCCGTTTTGTGATGGAATTCTTGGGTGAGGTCAATCATTTTAGTGGGGAAATTAAAGGCTCTCAGCTGTTGATTGGCGGGCAGCACTTGCCTCTCAATGTGACGCCAATCCATCAGGGGAATGTTGATGTATTCTTGCGTCCGTGGGATATCATGATGAACTCGCAACCGACACTTTCTAGTCCATTGCCAGTACAGGTGACTGAGGTCAGTCCTAGAGGGCATTTCTGGCAGCTTTCGGTTCAGCCCCTAGGCTGGCATCATGAATCGGTTGCTATTATTTGGTTTGATGAAACTTCAGTACCCACAAGAGGAAACTGTTATTTTATTGGTGGCACTGAGGCGCGTTTATATGCGGGTGATAAACAATTGCAAACACTGAGTTTAGCCCAAACTGCCTGATAATTATTGAGATTTGGTTGGTACCATTTTGCTCATCGCCTTACCGCCAGGGATGGGCATTTTTTATTTAGGGTCTTGCGATATATGTCTGAATATGGTTATTTCGCATTTCTATTAAATAAAATTTGGGTAATAGCTGTGGCAAGTTTGGAACATTTTATAGGGAACACCCCACTAGTAAAATTACAACGAATGACCGATAGGCTAGGTGTAGAAATATGGGTGAAACTTGAAGGTAATAATCCGGCAGGCTCGATAAAAGACAGAACAGCGCTATCAATGATTCAGCAAGCTGAATTGCGGGGTGAGATTTCTCCCGGTGACGTATTAATTGAAGCCACTAGCGGAAATACGGGTATTGCGTTAGCAATGATTGCCGCAGTAAAAGGTTATCACCTTAAATTACTGATGCCTGATAATATGAGCCTTGAGCGTCAAGCTTCTATGCGAGCTTATGGTGCAGAACTGATTTTGGTGAGTAGCGCAATGGGCATGGAAGGCGCACGTGATTTAGCTCAGCAAATGGAGCGTAATGGTGAAGGTAAAGTACTTGATCAATTCAATAACCCGGATAATCCTTTAGCGCATTTTACGACGACAGGGCCGGAAATTTGGCAGCAGACGCAAGGGCGTATTACACATTTTGTTTCCAGTATGGGAACGACAGGAACTATTACCGGTGTTAGCCGCTATTTAAAAAGCCAGTCTAATAGTGTACAGATTATTGGCTTACAACCAGCGGCGGATAGCCATATTCCAGGTATTCGCCGTTGGTCGCCGGCTTATTTGCCTGGCATTTTTCGCAAGGAGTTAGTTGATCAAGTGTTGGATATCACTCAGAAAGAAGCTGAAGATACCATGCGTTTGTTAGCTCAGAAAGAAGGGATTTTCTGTGGGGTTAGTTCCGGCGGTGCTGTTGCCGGAGCATTAAGTGTTGCGGTACAAAATCCAGGTTCTGTCATTGTTGCCATTATCTGCGACCGTGGTGACAGATACCTTTCTACCGGGGTATTTAATTAATCTGGTTATATACCCGTCATCTTTCAAGTTGCCTCTTTGTTGGCTGCGCTCACTCACCCCGGTCACATAGTTATCTATGCTCCCGGGGATTCGCTCCCTTGCCGTCGCGATGCATCTTGAAATCCATTGGGTATACATTCATCGTGAGTAGAGCAAAAGAGGTGGGTAAGCTCTGCTCACACTAGCCAATTCCTAAATAGAAAACGATGTAAATTGAAAATAAGGGATAAAAAAACAGCCGCGATTGTCGGCCGTTTTTTAATATGAAAATGGTATTGTAACAGTTAAAGTGTTGCTACTTTTTAATACGCATAATGGGTGTTTCACCAACAGTGACAGAACCACTCAACTTGAATAACTCTTTAATCTCATCCATGTTGGAAATAACAACAGGTGTTAGGGTCGATTTTGCTCTCTCTTCAAGGAATTTAAGATCGAATTCCAAAACTAAATCACCTTTTTGTACACGCTGACCTTCTTCAGCAATACGTTTAAAGCCTTCGCCTTTAAGCTCAACCGTATCAATACCAAAATGGACAAATAGCTCAATACCGCTGTCCGATTCGATAGAAAATGCATGGTTGGTTTCAAATATTTTACCGATTGTTCCATCAACTGGTGCAACTATCTTGTTGCCGGCGGGTTTTATAGCGATACCATCGCCGACAATTTTCTCGGCGAAGACAACATCTGGAACATCTTCAATATTGACAATCTCACCAGATAAAGGCGCGATAATTTCAATAGTGCCGCTGTTTTTTTTATCATCTGAAACTAGAGATTTCAGTTTATCAAACAGACCCATGAATCTTCTCCTAATTGTTTATACTGGACCGCGTTTTAACCGATATTGTTAGCAAAGTGTTTTTTCTTTGATGAAGGTATCAACCAATTCTATCAACCCCTTAGCGGTAGACTGAGAAAGGGCTTGCTCAGCTAGCGCTTTTGCATCTTCGTAACGAGTATTACGAATGATTTTCTTGATGCGGGGAATAGAAATCGCACTCATACTAAACTCATCTAGCCCCATGCCTAATAGCAACAAGGTAGCACGTTCATCACCTGCAAGCTCGCCACACATCCCCGTCCATTTACCTTCAGCGTGTGAAGCATCGATGGTTTGCTTAATCAGGCTCAATACTGCTGGTAGCATCGGGTTATAAAGATGAGAAATCAACTCGTTACCGCGGTCTACAGCAAGAGTATACTGAGTTAGATCGTTTGTCCCAATACTGAAAAAGTCAACTTCTTTTGCCAGGTGATGAGCAATAACTGCTGAAGCTGGTGTTTCTATCATCACACCCACTTCGATTGCTTCATCGAATTTTTTACCTTCTTCGCGAAGCTGGCCTTTCAGCAATTCAAGTTCTACTTTCAGTTCCTGTACTTCTTCTACAGAAATAATCATTGGGAACATAATACGTAATTTACCGAAAGCAGATGCACGTAAGATAGCACGTAACTGAGAATGTAAGATCTCTTTTCGATCAAGGCAAATACGAATTGCACGCCAACCAAGGAATGGGTTCTCTTCTTTCGGTAGATTCATATAGGGCAGATTCTTATCACCACCGATATCCATCGTACGTATAATAACCGCCTGGCTGCCTATTGCCTCGGCAACGGCTTTATAAGCTTGGAACTGTTCTTCTTCTGTTGGCAGTGCATCACGATCCATAAACAGAAATTCTGTACGGTATAAACCGACACCTTCGGCACCATTGCGTTCAGCGCCGATCACATCACGGACGGTACCGATATTGGCACAGACTTCAACCTGATGACCATCAAGAGTCATTGCCGGGAGATCTTTCAACTTTGCAAGTTCAGCTTTTTCTGACAGATATTCGTTTTTGGTCTTTTTAAGCTGTTCAATTTCTGCGTCAGACGGGTTGATGTAAATATGGTTATTTACTGCGTCCAGGATTAGGTAATCACCATTCTGGATTGTCGCCGTCGCCTGGGTGGTACCCACGATCGCGGGCAGTTCAAGAGAGCGGGCCATGATTGACGTGTGAGAAGTTCGACCACCTAAATCGGTAATAAAACCGAGTACTTTTTCCAGATTGAGTTGTGCGGTTTCAGATGGAGTCAGGTCGTTGGCAACCAGAATGACTTCCTCTGAAATTGAGCCAAGATCAACAATGGGCATACCCAGAATGTTTTTCAGCAAGCGTTTACCGATATCACGTACGTCTGTGGCACGTTCTTTCAGGTATTCATCATCTAATTCTTCAAGGGCTTGGGCTTGGGTTTCAATAACGGAGTAGACCGCAGCATCCGCAGTTTTGAAATCGTTTTTGATTAACGTAATAATTTCTTGCTCAAGTTCTTCATCTTCCAATAGCATGATATGCCCTTCGAAGATTTCAGCTTTTTCTTCTCCGAGGTTTTTTGCTGCTATATTCTTGATGATTTCTAGCTGAGATGAGGCTTTTTCACGACCTTGCTTGAAATGGAAAATTTCTTGTTCGACTTGCTCTTGGCTGATTTTTTTCTGATTGATAATGATTGTGTCTTCTTTCAGTAATAGTGCCTTACCGAAAGCAATGCCTGGTGATACTAATATGCCTGAAATCATGATGTTACCTAACTACTAATAATTATTCTTTAAAGAGCCAGCCCGCAGATGGTTTGCTGTTTTAGGACATGCATTTAAACTGATATCCCCAGATAAAAGTTTATCCGGGGATGAGGAACGGCTAAGTGAATACCTGTTTATATCTTGGCTGGCTTTGCGGTTTAATGGAAAGTTATTCCAGTTCTGCCATCAACTTAACCAGATGCTCGATTGCTTTTTGCTCATCTTCACCTTCAGCAGAAATGGTCACTACAGTGCCTTGAGTGAGTCCCAAAGTTTGTAACTTAAACAGGCTTTTAGCACTGGCAGTTTTACCACCGGAAGTCAGTGTAATGTCGGAGGAGAAACTTTTGGCTTCTTTAACAAACTGTGCAGCGGGACGGGTGTGTAGGCCATTTGGCGCAGTAATAGTGACTTCTTGCTGGAACATAACGTTTCCTCAATAACTTAGATTTTTGCTATGTAAGTTAAGAACTTGTAATGGACAAATTTTAACTTGAGTGTTTATTCACTGCCTATCCCATTTAAGACGATTTTATTTACTTAAAGAACGAACTGAGTAATGTTCGGGTAAAAGCAATAATAGCTCTTGAACGTTCTTTAGTACGACTCGTAAGTTCCGGGTCATTGTGCTGTATTCACTTTTACGGGTAAGAATGAACAGCACTAACTACGTCTACTGAGATAGACTCTCAGGTTGATAATGTAATAAAAATTTTTATTCATTATCAAAAAAATTGTTCTTTCCGATGCTTCTAATTGATAGTTTGAAGTAAAGATAGATCGCGGAACTACTTAACTGAAACTACTACTCCTGTTAATTAATTTCGAGCATCGAAATAATTATTATTGGTTAAATACTAGACCCATTGTAAGAAATCATCTAGCAAAGTGTAAAAATTTGATCTACCACACAGAAAAAGCACCATTTAGGTGCTTTTTTATCAATAAATCTAAGTAAGTTACTTAAAAACTTTTATTCATCAGACAAGTCAGTAAACAGTACACTGCTTAAATAGCGTTCACCTGATGAAGCCAGAATAACGACGATATTTTTGTCTTTATATTCTGGTTCCTGAGAAAGCTTCACTGCTGCTGCAACGGTAGCACCCGAGGAAATACCTACCAGAATGCCTTCTTTCACCATGATTTCACGTGCGGTTTTGATCGCTTCCTCACTGCTGATTTTGAAAACGCGATCAACCAGTGTCAAATCAAGGTTATCTGGAATGAAACCTGCACCAATACCTTGAATCTTATGGGGACCCGGTTTCACTTCTTCACCGGCCAGAGTCTGGCTGATGACGGGTGATTCTTCAGGTTCTACGGCAACCGAGGTGATATTTTTACCTTTGGTGTTTTTCAGGTAACGGGTGACACCTGTTAATGTACCGCCAGTCCCTACACCGGTAACAAATACATCCACTTCACCGTCTGTGTCTTCCCAGATTTCCGGGCCTGTGGTTTTTTCATGGATTTCTGGGTTTGCCGGATTGCTAAATTGTTGCAGGATAATATAGCGGTCGGGATCGCTGTCTTTGATTTCATTGGCTTTCTCAATGGCACCTTTCATACCTTTAGCGCCTTCCGTCAGCACCAGTTGCGCGCCTAATGCTTTCAATAGCTTGCGGCGTTCAATACTCATGGTTTCTGGCATGGTCAGCGTTAATTTGTAGCCCCGAGCGGCGGCAACATAAGCAAGGGCGATCCCGGTATTACCGCTGGTAGGTTCTACCAACTCTTTCCCTGGTTGTAGGATACCGCGTTTTTCAGCATCCCAAATCATATTGGAACCAATGCGACATTTTACACTAAAACTTGGGTTACGGGATTCTACTTTTACCAGAATACGCCCATTGCCAAAGTGTTTTAGGCGAATTAACGGGGTACGACCAATAGTCAAAGAATTATCTTCGTAAATTTTACTCATACTCGTCTTTCAACTCCCTTTAGTGATATCCGGTCAACAATACGCCAACAACCGGTTAATGGAAATATAACTTAAATATATTTTTATTGTCTAAAAGAATAACTTAAATGAATATCACGGCATAATACGAGGAGCGTGTTGATCTCGATAGCGATCAACCCACATTGCTGTCGCTGCACATACGGCAATAGGCATAATCACCAAATTGACAATGGGTATCATGGTTAAAATACTCACTGTTGCGCCAAATTGCAGATTAATTATTTTGTTTTGGCGAAGGACCCTACGCATTGTTGGAAAACTGACTTTGTGGTTATCAAAGGGGTAATCACAATACTGAATTGATAGCATCCAGGCACTGAAAATAAACCAAAGCACAGGTGCAACAGTCTGTCCGATAACAGGAATAAAATAGAGTAGCAATAAGACCATAGAGCGTGGAATATAGTAGCACAGCTTGGCTAATTCCCGTTTCAGGATACGTGGAACATCTTTGAAAAGTGCTATAACGCCGGTATCCGGTGCGGGGGTTCCTGTTAAATCCGCTTCCAGTTTTTCTGCCAGCAAACCATTGAATGGCGCTGCGATAAAATTCGCTATGGTGCTGAAAAAGTAAGTAAAAATCAGCAAAACAGAGAGCACGGCCAGCGGCCATAAAATATAACTGAGCCACTGCATCCAATCCGGTATTTTGCTCACTATCCAATGGATCCAGTTCTCCAGTTTCTGATAGAACCACCAAAATGAACCGCCGAGAAACAAAATATTTGCCAACAAAGGCAATAGAACAAATCTTTTAATGCCTGAACGGGTAATTAATTTGCAACCTTGCATCAAATACTGAAAGCCGCTCAAATTTTTTGGCGATTTTGTCAAATTCAGCATACTTCCTATTCTCTCTTGTGTGATTGAAACGCTATCATATAGGCAGGATTTTCGACTGACTAGTATTGTTCTGTATAAAAAAAATGCAAAAGAGGCTTATTAGGCATTTTTCTGATAAGAAAAGTGTGTATAAGCTTGCACTTGTGTTATTTGACAAATACAGTTAATACAGAAAATATTCCGCCGTGGTGGCATACTTAATTAAACAACAGAGATAGCAATGATGCAGGATTTGCGTCTGATATTAATCATTGTTGGTGCGATAGCAATAATAGCTTTGCTGTTACATGGGTTGTGGACCAGCCGTAAAGAGCGTTCTTCGCTTTTTCGTAATCGCCCAGTTAAACGTCATAAACATGATCGTCAGAATAGTTTCGTCGATGACAGTGACGATGAAGCGTTCGACAATCAGCAAAAGCCTTATGCCCATAAGCAGGTGAAATCTCATCAGGAGTATAACGCTGAGTCAGCTATCGAACGCCGTCAGCAAAAGTTGACTGAAATTGATGCTGCAACGCCTGAAGAAAGCGATGATCCATTGCTGGCGAGCCGTCAGCCTGAAACGACAGCGAGAAAAGCCGTCGTAGAAGAGCAGGAACCCCAGCTCGGTCTGTTTGAATTTGAAGGGCAGAATGAGTCTGAAAGAAACGGATCTGTGATTGAAGGAAAATCTCAGGAAGCGGCTGGCGAAAAAGAAGCTCAGACTAAAGTGAAAGAAATTGTTTTGGTTCTTCACGTAGCAGCACACCACGGTCAGGAATTGAATGGTGAATCCTTGCTGCAAAGTATTCTACAATCTGGCTTCCAGTTTGGGAAAATGCAGATTTTTCATCGTCACGTGAACCCATCAGGTAGTGGCCCGGTCCTGTTTAGTCTGGCAAATATGGTGAAACCGGGTTCATTTAATCCTGAAACAATGGTTGATTTTACGACTCCAGGGGTTTCCATATTTATGGTGGTCCCTTCTTACGGAGAATCTAATCAGAATTTTAAACTGATGTTGCAGGCGGCCCAGCGTATTGCTTCTGATGTTGGGGGTGTGGTGCTTGACGATGAGCGAAAAATGCTGACACCGCAAAAAATCGAATTGTATAAGGCACGTATTCGCAGCACACTTGGTGTTCAGGTATAATCAATTTATCGAATGTTCAAGCCCCCGCGCCAGTCGGGGGCTTTTTATCGCTGGTTATAAATCATGAAATCAACTGCTCAACAAATAGAAAAGCTCAGAACAACACTGCGTCATCATGAATATCTGTATCACGTCATGGATGCACCAGAGATCCCTGATGCAGAATATGATCGGTTAATGCAGGAATTGGAGGATCTTGAAGAACAATACCCTGAGTTGATTACATCGGATTCACCAACGCAGCGGATTGGAGCTGCTCCTCTGACGGCTTTTGAACAAGTCCGCCATGAAATTCCTATGTTGTCACTGGATAACGTATTTGATGAAGAGAGTTATCTGGCGTTTGATAAGCGGGTACGTGACCGCCTGAAAGAAACTCAGGATTTAGAAGTGTGCTGTGAGCTGAAACTGGATGGTTTGGCTGTCAGCCTGTTGTATGAAAATGGTGAGTTGGTACGGGCTGCAACCCGTGGTGATGGTACAACAGGGGAAAATATTACATCAAATATACGGACTATCGGCGCAATTCCACTGCGTCTATTCGGCGAAAATATTCCAACTCGTATTGAAATTCGCGGTGAAGTTTTCATGCCGCAAAAAGGGTTTGAGAAACTGAATGAGGAAGCTCGCCGCACGGGTGCAAAAGTATTTGCTAACCCACGTAATGCGGCGGCTGGCTCTCTACGTCAGCTCGATCCTCGTATTACGGCCAAACGTCCATTGGCTTTCTTCTGTTATGGTGTTGGTATATTGGAGGGGGGCGAGTTACCAGCCAGTCACTACGAGCGATTGATACAGTTTAAGAAATGGGGATTGCCGGTCAGCGATAAAGTTAAAGTTTGTACTGATAGTCAACAGGTTATTGATTTTTATCATGATATTGTAAACCAGCGTTCCGCATTGGGGTTTGATATCGATGGTGTTGTTGTCAAAATCAATTCGCTGGAATTACAGGAAACATTAGGCTTTGTTGCCCGTGCGCCACGTTGGGCCACGGCATTCAAATTTCCTGCACAGGAGCAAATGACGATTGTTCGTGATGTTGAGTTTCAGGTTGGTCGTACTGGCGCAATCACACCGGTAGCACGTCTGGAGCCAGTGCAGGTCTCTGGTGTAATTGTCAGTAATGCAACATTGCACAATGCGGATGAGATTGAACGTTTAGGTTTGCGGATTGGCGATACGGTTATTATCCGCCGTGCTGGTGATGTGATTCCACAAGTTGTCGGTGTTTTGGAAGAGAGAAGGCCACAGGACAGTAATGAAGTTGTTTTCCCTGAACATTGCCCGGTATGTGGGGCAGATATTGAAAGGATTGAAGGGGAAGCTGTCGCGCGTTGTACGGGGGGATTGGTGTGTGGTGCTCAGCGTAAAGAAGCGCTTAGACATTTTGTTTCCCGTCGGGCGATGGATGTTGACGGCATGGGAGAAAAGATTATCGATCAGCTAGTGGATAAAGAGTATGTCAAAACCCCGGCAGATCTTTTCAGGCTGACGGCGGGCAAGTTGACTGGGCTTGATCGTATGGGGCCGAAATCTGCCCAGAATGTAGTAGATGCGTTGGAAAAAGCAAAAAGAACCACCTTTGCCCGTTTCCTTTATGCATTGGGTATCCGTGAAGTTGGGGAAGCGACAGCCGCTAATTTGGCAGCTCACTTTGGCGAGCTGGATAAATTACGTTCCGCTGATGAGGAAGCATTGAAAGAGGTTCAGGATGTTGGCGAAGTGGTGGCGAAACATGTCGTTAACTTCTTCATTGAACCTCATAACCAAACAGTCATTGACGATCTGATTGATAATATCGGTATCAATTGGGAACCGGTTGTCGTAACGAAAGCTGAGAAGATTGACAGCCCATTTTCGGGCAAAACAGTTGTGTTGACAGGTTCATTGCATCAGTTATCCAGGGATGAAGCCAAAGCTAAGCTTGCTGCTCTTGGGGCAAAAGTGACGGGCAGCGTTTCTAAAAAAACAGATTTGGTGATTGCGGGTGAAGCTGCCGGTTCAAAGTTAGCTAAAGCTAATGAGTTGAATATTCCGGTTATTGATGAAGAAGAAATGATTCGTTTATTGGGTGAATAACTTTTTATTTACATACTGATTATTGAGAGTTTTGCTCAATAATCAGCTATGCGCGATTAAGGTGTTTTAAAATCTGGCTTTGTACGATTCAGCTAAAAATGTGATCAGACACATTAAGTAAAGATTTACAGTAAGAATTATTTCAGTTTAATGTGATACTTATCCTCATTTACTCACCTTTTATTACATAGAATGCATTTATAAAAACTCGCTTTCTATCGTGTTTGGAGTAGATATGTCTCAAATCTTGCATTTCTTTTTAGCTTTAATTGTCATTGGCGGCCTTGCTATTTTGGCGAGTAGTGACCGTAAAAGTATTCGGCCTCGCTATGTTATTCAATTGCTTGTTATTGAACTTATCTTGGCTTGGTTTTTCCTGAATTCTGGTATTGGTCAGGAATTTGTCATGGGATTTGCTGGTTTGTTTGAGCATTTACTGAAATATGCGGGTGAAGGGACTGAATTCATTTTTGGCGGCATGATGGATGCAAAACTGGCATTCTTCTTTCTGAATGTATTGTGTCCGATTATCTTTATTTCCGCGTTGATTGGTATTTTGCAGCATATCAAACTATTGCCAATCATCATCCGGGTTATTGGTACCCTGCTGTCTAAAGTCAACGGCATGGGGAAACTGGAATCATTTAACGCAGTCAGCTCTCTGATACTTGGGCAGTCTGAAAACTTCATTGCTTATAAAGATGTATTGGGAAAAATGTCTGAGCGTCGCATGTACACGATGGCTGCGACAGCAATGTCAACGGTTTCTATGTCGATCGTTGGGGCTTACATGACAATTTTAGCGCCTAAATATGTTGTAGCGGCATTGGTGCTTAATATGTTTAGTACCTTTATCATCCTATCACTGATTAATCCGTATGCTGTTGACAGTGAAGAAGATATTCAGATGAGCAATCTTCACGAAGGCCAAAGTTTTTTCGAAATGCTAGGTGAATATATTTTGGCGGGTTTCAAGGTGGCCCTCATTGTCGCAGCTATGTTGATTGGTTTCATTGCCCTGATTGCGGCTGTTAATGCGTTGTTCAGCATGGTGTTTGAAAAGAGCTTCCAGGAAATGCTCGGTTACGTGTTTTATCCATTTGCTTGGGTGGTAGGGATCCCCACAGATGAAGCATTGAAGGTTGGTAGTGTCATGGCAACCAAATTAGTTGCTAACGAATTTGTGGCAATGCACAGCTTACAATCCATTGCGACAGAACTTTCTCCTCGTTCACAGGGTATTTTGTCGGTATTCTTGGTTTCTTTTGCTAACTTCTCTTCCATTGGGATTGTGGCAGGTGCGATTAAAGGCTTGAATGAGAAACAGGGTAATGTCGTTTCCCGCTTTGGTTTGAAACTACTGTTTGGTTCAACGCTTGTCAGTTTCTTGTCTGCGGCTATTGCAGGTTTGGTACTGTAAAAGATAACGTTTTATCATGGAATGTTGCATCATGGATGATGCAATTTCCCTTTCACCTATTTCTCCTTATAGACGTACAAATTATGGAAAAAGAGAACCTGATAGAAATTGCTAATACTGCAATGCCGTTCGGTAAATACAAAGGGCGTATGCTCATTGACTTACCGGAAGAGTATTTATTGTGGTTTGCTCGTAAGGGTGAATTTCCACAAGGTAAATTGGGTGCGCTGATGGAGATGACTTTAGCAATAAAACTAGAGGGACTAGATTCGTTGGTGAAGCCATTGAAAAAAGGTTAGCTAAGGTTGGCGTTTGTTTTT
Organism: Photorhabdus sp. S10-54; assembly: GCF_963878145.1. Taxonomy (NCBI): domain Bacteria; kingdom Pseudomonadati; phylum Pseudomonadota; class Gammaproteobacteria; order Enterobacterales; family Morganellaceae; genus Photorhabdus; species Photorhabdus sp. S10-54. The sequence continues at coordinate 40,367 of NZ_CAWNXG010000003.1, forward strand.
TAATCGATAATGGCGGTTAGACATGGTAATAACCAAAAGGCCCTGAAGGCATAGCTTTCAGGGCCTGATAATTTTGGTGGAGCTAAGCGGGATCGAACCGCTGACCTCTTGCATGCCATGCAAGCGCTCTCCCAGCTGAGCTATAGCCCCACGAGCGTGGTATTTCCTAATTTTAGTGCCAAATACCTTATTACAATATAAAGGATTTGGTGGAGCTAAGCGGGATCGAACCGCTGACCTCTTGCATGCCATGCAAGCGCTCTCCCAGCTGAGCTATAGCCCCAATCAAAATTAATGGAACGGGGCGCATAATATGAAACCTTGCAAATACTGTCAACGGCTAACTTATCATTCTCACAACAAGCGTTGAAAAAGCCATCAACTTTATAATCAATTAGCAAAATAGAGACTGAGCAATGGGTTGAAGTAAAATAGAAGGTGCTTGGGAAAGTGGTAAAAAGGTAGCAATTAAATGAGATTTTCTGAAAATAAAAAGGCATCACATGTGATAAGTGATGCCTTGGGTGCATTAATTAGGATTGAGTTTCACGTTGGGCAATGAATTCCAGCGCTTGATTGATACGGGATAGAGTACGGGTTTGCCCGATAGCGTGAATAGTGACATCCACACCTGGGGATTGACCTGCACTGGTAGCTGCAACCCGCAATGGCATACCGACTTTACCCATACCGACTTCTAGCTCATCAGCGGTGGATTGAATGGCATGGTGCACATTTTCTGGTGTCCAATCAGTAATTGAAGCCAGCTTTGCATGGACAACTTCAAGAGGCTGACGGGCAACTGGGCGCAAATGTTTCTTCGCCGCATCGGCATCAAATTCAGCAAAATCTTCATAAAAATAGCGGCAGGATTCCGCCATCTCTTTCAGAGTCTTACAACGTTCACCCAGTAATTTAATTAGATCAACCAACTGTGGACCATGACGGGTATCAATACCTTGTTGCTCAATATGCCATGCTAGATGAACGGCAACTTTCTCTGGCGGTAGGGTATTAATATAGTGATGGTTCAACCATTGCAATTTTTCGGTATTGAATGCACTGGCGGATTTATTGATGGCATCCAGGCTGAACAGCTCAGTCATTTCTTCAATGCTGAAAATTTCTTGATCGCCGTGCGACCAACCCAAACGAACCAGATAATTCAGCAGTGCTTCTGGCAGATAGCCATCATCACGGTATTGCATAACGCTCACTGCACCGTGACGTTTGGATAATTTTTTACCGTCATCACCTAGAATCATCGAAACGTGTGCATATTCTGGCACGGGAGCGCCTAGTGCTTTCAGGATATTGATTTGGCGAGGCGTATTATTGATATGGTCTTCACCGCGGATGACATGGGTGATCTCCATATCCCAGTCATCGATAACAACACAGAAATTATACGTTGGTGAGCCATCGGTACGACGGATAATCAGATCATCAAGTTCCTGATTACTGAACTCGATGGGGCCTCGGATACGATCATTAAAAACAACAGAACCTTCCTGTGGATTGCGGAAACGGACGACATGGGGTTGATCTGGGTTATGTTGACATAGATTATCACGGCAACGGCCGTCATAACGCGGTTTCTCGCCATTTGCCATTTGAGTTTCCCGCAATTCTTCCAGACGCACTTTAGAACAATAGCAGCGATAGGCACTCCCTTGTTCTAGCATTTGATCAATTGCCTGATGATAACGATCAAAACGTTTCGTCTGATAATAAGGGCCTTCATCCCAATTCAGATTTAACCAGTTCATACCGTCCATAATGGCATTGATAGCTTCCTGAGTTGAGCGTTCAAGGTCAGTATCTTCGATACGCAATACAAATTCGCCTTTGTTATGGCGGCTATATAACCAGGAATAAAGTGCGGTACGAGCACCGCCAACATGAAGATAGCCAGTTGGGCTTGGTGCGAAACGGGTTTTAATTTTACTCATCGGGGATTGCCTTAATTACGTTTCACTTTTCAATGAACGTTATTGGTGATTTAAAGTAATAAAAGTGGGGGTCATTTTATCACTGCACCTTAATTCCTCAATGCTGTTAACGGGAAGTTGTTGAGGAAAGTCAGTGTACTTGTCTAAACTGTACCCTATAGTGATGATAATTATCTCACCCTTGTTTAATTTTGAGACGAACGATATTTTTCTCTAGAAAAAGCGTTGACTCACTCTGAACTATCCCTATAATGCGACTCCATCACGACGGGGCGATTAGCTCAGTTGGTAGAGCATCTCCCTTACAAGGAGGGGGTCATCAGTTCGAATCTGGTATCGCCCACCATCTCGTTGTGATAAAAATGATTTTATGATTGGGCGATTAGCTCAGTTGGTAGAGCATCTCCCTTACAAGGAGGGGGTCATCAGTTCGAATCTGGTATCGCCCACCAATCATAAATTCAGTGGTATAGAAGCGGTAATAGTCATCATGAAGTGGGCGATTAGCTCAGTTGGTAGAGCATCTCCCTTACAAGGAGGGGGTCATCAGTTCGAATCTGGTATCGCCCACCACTTCATTAAGATTGTTTCAGGCGGTATCACATATCTTTGGTGTGGGTCGTTAGCTCAGTCGGTAGAGCAGTTGACTTTTAATCAATTGGTCGCAGGTTCGAATCCTGCACGACCCACCACTCCAAAAGGCACAATTAGAGTAATCTAATCATACAGATGGGTCGTTAGCTCAGTCGGTAGAGCAGTTGACTTTTAATCAATTGGTCGCAGGTTCGAATCCTGCACGACCCACCATATCGAAAGACACAATCAGAATAATCTAATCATACAGATGAGTCGTTAGCTCAGTCGGTAGAGTAGTTGACTTTTAATCAACTGGTTGCAGGCTCGAGCCGAGCGAAGCGAGACAACAGCGCGTGAGCGCTGGCCCGAAGGGCGAGGCCATAGGCCGAGTCATCCTGCACGACCCACCATATCGAAAGACACAATCAGAATAATCTAATCATACAGATGGGTCGTTAGCTCAGTCGGTAGAGTAGTTGACTTTTAATCAACTGGTTGCAGGCTCGAGCCGAGCGAAGCGAGACAACAGCGCGTGAGCGCTGGCCCGAAGGGCGAGGCCATAGGCCGAGTCATCCTGCACGACCCACCATCTCGAAAGACGCAATCAGAATAATCTAATCATACAGATGGGTCGTTAGTTCAGTCGGTAGAGCAGTTGACTTTTAATCAATGGGTCGCAGGTTCGAGCCGAGCGAAGCGAGACAACAGCGCGTGAGCGCTGGCCCGCAGCAAAAAAGTCACGAGCAATGCGAACACTCAAACTATGGCCTCTTGGAAACAGGTAGAGCCAAGATGTGGTAAGTAACTTTAGTACTTTATGGCACACCGGCTAATCAATGAGTCGCCAGAGCCTTATAGAAATTAGGGTTTTCTTGGATGATAGCTAACACCTTTGCCGCTAGTCTTGTCGGATTTCGACGCTTCTGCTCCCAGCTTTTAATTGTATCAAGGCTAGTGCTTAAAGCCTCCGCCATCTCTGCCTGTGAAATGTTAAGTTGAGCACGGATAGCTTTAACGTCGGCAACTTCGTATCGGGTCACACGCGCTGCGGCTTTATTACCTTGTTTAATTTCAACTGCTTCTTCGAGGGATGCTTTCAATTCGTCAAAAAAACTCATGTTACACCTCATCTTTTAGTAATTTTGTTAGTTTTTTCAGTTCTGCTTTCTCGGCATCCGTTAAGCTATCTTTTTTACTTTTCGGATAAGTCATCACCAGATAAATAATATCTTCAGTCGCTAGAAGATAAATAACTCTGGCACTACCGCTTTTTCCTTGTGAGTCTATACCCAATGGATTTCAAGATGGATCGCGACGGCAAGGGAGCGAATCCCCGGGAGCATAGATAACTATGTGACCGGGGTGAGTGAGTGCAGCCAACAAAGAGGCAACTTGAAAGATGACGGGTATATAGCCATTCTGATTTTACGTAACCCCCCAGTACCACGTATTAGATCACCTTTGTCTGGTGATTCGATAAGCTCTCGTTGCAGTTCTTTAAGCTTCATCATTATGTGTATATACAAATTTCACGCTAAAATAATATATCTTATCTATTAGTGATACAAAATCCATTGATATTTTGTGAGTCATTTTGAGTTGTTTAGATCTGTCTGGCGGGGTATTCTGTATATACAAATTAACCATGAGTTAAAAACGCCGAAGCACATGAAGCTCTTGATATCATCAACATCAGATTGAAATTAGCAGGCAAAAACCCGCCGGTTAATGAAGAGGATATACTCCAGTGTTTTTCTAATCGGGTTGGACGTTTTCTTGAGGATACAAGGGAAGATAACAGAACTGATCCTCCTACTAAATGGTTTATATCTGAAACAGATTATGGTGTTAAGTTAAAGATAGTCTTTATCTATTACCCTGAAAAAGGGGTTGCTATAAGGACAGCTTATACACCTAACGAAGATGAATTGAGAATTTACCGAAAATACGGCCTAGGAACAGAGAAATGAGCAAACAAACTGATAAGCGAGCAAATAACCTGATAGCTTCCACTGATGAAGCATGGGAGAACGGTGAGCTTGGTTGTAGTGAAGCTCACGTTAAAGTATCTGATGATGTAACAGAAGATCTGATTAACGAAGCGCTGGAGTTACAGCCCATTTCAATCAGATTAAATAGATCTCTGATTGAAGATTTGAAAATGATAGCTGACCTTAATGGCTTAGGCTACCAGCCATTGATCAGGCAAGTTTTAAATCGTTTTGCTAATAGTGAGAAAAAACGGGTACTCGCCGAAGCTCACAGCAAAGCAATGAGAAGTGAAAAAAGAAAATCCAATAAACGTCATAAAGCTGCTTAACTACATAGTCTTAGCTGCATAGTATATAAATGTAAAAAACCAACTGGTGAGGTTGGTTTAACGATCTATACCAATAATGCCAGATAGGATAAGCTTTACCTAATTGTTGTACTAGCTGATTATTAGGATATAAAAATGAATCTCTACGGACTTGTTGCTGATATTGGCGGCACCAATGCCAGATTAGCACTTTGCAATTTGGAAAATGGGGCTATTGAGTGGATCGAAACGTATAGTGCAAAACAACACACCGGATTAGAATCTATTATCAGTCACTATTTGGCTGCGCAAAAAACAGTGGTGACTTATGCATGTATTGCTATTGCTTGCCCGATAAATGGTGATTGGGTAGAAATGACCAATCACCAATGGGCATTTTCTATTAGTGAGCTGAAACAGACATTTGGGCTAGAAAAATTAGATGTGATTAATGACTTCACGGCTGTATCTATGGCGATTCCAATGTTAACAGAAGAACACAAGGTTCAATTAGGAGGAGGAGAAGCGGTTAAAGACAAACCGATAGCGGTTTACGGTGCAGGGACTGGCCTTGGTGTAGCTCATTTGATCAAAGCAGGCAAGCAATGGGTCAGTTTACCTGGTGAAGGTGGTCATGTAGATTTTGCAGCGAATAGTGAAGAACAAGATGCAATATTGGCTGTTTTACGTCGTAAACTTGGACATGTTTCGGTAGAAAGAATCTTGTCCGGTAGTGGGTTGGTAAACCTTTATCAGGCCATTGCCATTTTGTATCATCGTCAGCCGGAAGATTTAGAACCAGAAACCGTGACGCAACGAGCATTGGATGAAAGTTGCCAATATTGCCATCGTGCGCTGACACTATTTTGTGAAATTATGGGGCGATTTGGCGGGAATTTAGCGTTAAATATGGGGGCTTTTGGTGGTGTGTATATCGCTGGCGGTATAGTGCCGCGGTTTCTTGATTTCTTTAAGCAATCGAACTTTCTTCATGGATTTGAAGATAAAGGGCGCTTTAAACCGTTAGTACAACAGATTCCTGTTTATTTGATTACTCATCCACAACCAGGATTATTAGGTTCAGGTACCTATTTACGGCAACAGCTTTTACTTATTGATTAAATTATAAGGTCAGATATATACATTTCGAAATTAATGATAGTATATATCTGATTAGAATTTTTTATTGTAACTGTGTATTAATATTGAAAGCAATGAAAATCTATTTTATTTATATGAGATCTGGATTTCATAATAATCTTATGAGTTTTTAAGAATAAATTTAAAGAATATATATTATGATTTATACAATTAATGGATAAAATTGTTGTTTATATAATTAACATTGAAAATAGGATATGAAATTTCAGTTCAAGATATTAATTTTATAAAATTCAATAATAATGAAGTTGCTAATTTTTCCATATAATTTATATGGTTGCAATTTTTTCTGGTAAATCATGAACATTATATGTAAATAAAAGGTGTGTAATTTATTAAAGCGCATTTTCTGTCAAGATTTACTGGTAACAAACATACATCCCCATGAATTTAAACTGTTTTACTATCTATAATCAATCCTCCCATTCGCTGCTGAATCTCCCTTGATTGAATTGATTATCGGCAATGTTGAAACCAAGTTTTATCATTATTTGGGTATAATATCAGAATAAATTATTATGTGATTATCAACGCCTAAATAAGTGGTATTAAAAGATCGATATGACATTTGACAATGAGATTTATATTCACAATATTTATGTAACTGATTGATTTATTTTAGATGAAAAACGGATATTTTATTATGCTGTTTTTCATGTTTAAATACTTTTAACTTATTGAAATTTTAATTGTTTTGTTTTCTCTTTTTATACTTTATAATCTGTCAAAATTTTTTATTTAGAACAGTACTGGATAGAAATGAAAACGATAGAAGTTGATGAAGACCTTTACCGCTATATTGCCAGCCACACACAACATATTGGTGAAAGTGCATCTGATATTTTACGGCGAATGCTAAAATTTAACGCCGAGCAGCCAGTACAAAATGTACAGCCTCTCAGTGCTGTGGAGAAAGCGCCAGTAGCCCGCCAGCGTGATTCTGTCCGTGTGATACGCGAATTATTACTTTCAGATGACTATTCTGACAAGAAAAAATCTGTTGAGCGTTTTATGTTGATCCTATCTACATTATACAGCCTGAATAGTGAAATTTTTTCCCAGACGACTGATGCTATGCACGGTCGTACCCGTGTTTATTTTGCTGGTGATGAACAGACATTGCTCGCCAGTGGCAAACAAACCAAACCTCGTCACATTCCGGGCACGCCTTTTTGGGTCATTACTAACACTAACACTGACCGTAAGCGTAGTATGGTTGAGCAAATTATGCAGGATATGAAATTCTCAGCCAATTTTATCGACAAGGTGTGTGGCACAATTTAACTGATCAAGGCTGTGCTGACAGACAAAGTACAGTGCAGCTCTTGTCCAGGGGAGATTTAAAGTGGTAAATCATCCGCGCGCGGGGCAGATTGCCCGCCAAAGTGATCTGATAAATGTAGCGCAGCTTACATCACAGTATTACACATTGCATCCTCAGCCGGAAAACTCAGAGCATAAAGTTAAATTTGGTACATCCGGTCATCGTGGCAGTTCTCAGCGTCACAGTTTTAATGAGGCGCATATTCTGGCAATTACTCAAGCTGTTGCGGAAGTTCGCAAGCAACGGGGAATCAATGGCCCTTGTTATGTGGGTAAAGATACCCATGCTTTATCAGAAGCGGCATTTATTTCCGTACTGGAAGTCTTGACAGCTAACAGCGTGAATGTGATTGTGCAGGAAAATAATGGATTTACGCCAACACCTGCGATTTCTCATGCCATCCTCTGTTATAACCGCTTGGGGAAAGCGTTGGCTGATGGGATTGTTATTACCCCTTCCCATAATCCACCAGAAGACGGGGGGATTAAATATAATCCACCTGATGGTGGTCCCGCAGATACGGATTTGACAGCAATTATAGAACGTCGTGCTAATGAGTTGCTTACAGAAGGTCTAAAAGGCGTTAAACGTTTGCCATTTGTTCAGGTATTGAACAGCGAATATTTGTATCAGCAGGATTTAGTTGAACCATATGTTAGTGCGTTGGGTGATGTGGTTGATATGGCCGCTATCCAGCGGGCCGGGCTGAAAATCGGTATTGATCCTTTGGGAGGCTCTGGCATTGCGTTCTGGCAGCGTATCGGTGAGCGTTACAATTTGGATCTGACATTGGTTAATGATCAAGTTGATCAGACATTCCGTTTTATGCACTTGGATCATGATGGCGTCATTCGTATGGATTGCTCATCCCCTTGGGCAATGGCGGGTTTGTTAGCCATGCGTGATAAGTTTGATTTGGCTTTTGCAAACGATCCGGATTATGACCGCCACGGTATTGTCACTCCCGCTGGTTTGATGAATCCGAACCACTATCTGGCAACCGCGATAAATTACCTATTCCGCCATCGTCCGCAATGGTCAGAAAGTGTTGCGATAGGTAAAACATTGGTATCCAGTGCCATGATTGATCGGGTCGTTGCCGATCTTGGCCGTAAATTGGTAGAAGTACCGGTGGGTTTTAAGTGGTTTGTTGATGGGTTACATAAAGGTGAGTTGGGCTTTGGTGGAGAGGAGAGTGCGGGGGCTTCTTTCCTGCGTTTTGATGGTACGCCGTGGTCTACAGATAAAGATGGGATTATCTTGTGTTTGCTGGCGGCAGAGATGACTGCGGTAACAGGGGAAAATCCGCAGCAGCATTACAACAAGTTGGCAGCTCGCTTCGGTACGCCAAGCTATAGCCGCATCCAGGCATCGGCAACTTATCAGCAGAAAGCATTATTAGCCAAGTTATCACCAGAAATGGTGCAAGCGGATAAGCTTGCCGGTGATCCAATCACTGCCCGGTTGACAAAAGCTTCTGGTAACGGAGCGTCAATAGGTGGTCTAAAAGTGATAACAGAAAACGGCTGGTTTGCTGCTCGCCCATCGGGGACAGAAGAAGCCTACAAAATTTATTGTGAAAGCCTCCTTGGCCCTGAGCACCGGCAGAAAATTGAGCAGGAAGCACTGGATATCGTTAACCAGGTTTTTGCCGCCGGTTGATCTTTTTGGCCGATTAAAAAGAATCCGCAACAGTGATAACAACTTTTGCGGATTTTTTATTTTTCAGCCGAGAGCAACCATTAACGCACCGGCAGTAATCAGTGCAACACCACCTGCGGTCATCAGTGATATTTTTTCACCAAATAAGATAACGGCCAAGATAACAGCAAACACGACACTGAGTTTATCAATCGGGGTAACCTGAGAAACGTTACCGTTTTTAATTGCCAGAAAGTAAAACAACCATGAAAATGCCCCCGCCACACCGCTTAAAGCGATAAAAAGCAACGCCTTGTGGTTTGCCAGCACTTCACTAACCAGATTTAATTTTCCTTGTACTACAACGACACTGACAAGAAACAACGCCATAATGACTGCGCGTATTGCTGTTGCTGTATTGGCATCAAGATTTTGCAAACCGATTTTCCCGAAGATAGCGACTAAAGCGGCAGTAAACGCTGATAATAAGGCATAGATAAGCCAGGTACTCATCGCGAATAAATCCTGTTGTTATACCCGTTATCTTCCAAGTTGCCTCTTTGTTGGCTGCACTCGCTCACCCCGGTCACATAGTTCGCTATGCTCCCGGGGATTCGCTCTCTTGCCGTCGCGATGCATCTTGAAATCCATAGGGTATAGTATCAAATGAGTTGAGATGATAAGACAGTTCTCTTTGTTTGAATGTATCATTTATTTCATTAAGGAAATTAAAGAATAAACTCATTACTAATCCCCATTTTAGTTAGTGAATATTTTGGGCCTATGAGATAATTTCCAGTTTTAATCTCGGATGGCTTCATATAAATCTATAAATAATAATTATCTTGACCAGAATTTAGCTATTAAACTAACCGCCAATCCCAATAGGGCTATTTTATTTGCCATTTTGAACCTGGGCAGTGCTCAAAATCCTCACGTACTACGTGTACGCTCCGGTTTTTCCGCGCTGTCCGTGTTCAAACGGCCTGCAACAATTACGCCTATTGGGATAGGCTCTAAAATACAGTTTTATTTATTTATTTCACTTTGAATATAATATTACAGTTTATTTTGGGATTAGATTAAGCTGAGTTTTTCAGTTGATTGATTACTATTTGAATAGATAAAGATTGAATTGAAAGGTTTTTATCTGAGATTAAGAGCCATTTTTACCTGTGTTTTCCACTGTTAAAGTGTTAGGAATTTGTGTCATTATGTCCGGCATCAAAATCGCCAGGAATCGATCTATATTTAAACATGTAACAAAAATGTCATATTTTTATTTGCAATTCACATTTTGTTTGTTACTATATTAAAAGTTACTTATATATAAAATAGAATTTATTTTTAACGTGCAGATAATCCTAACACTTGCTTCTATTATTAAATTTTTGAGAGGCAGGTTGATTTTATGTACCTTCATGAACACTATAAAATAGATATCCTGGTATTAAAAAAATATTAATTTAATAATCTAAGAATATTAAAATGAAAAATTTTTCTCTCAATAGTTATACATCTATACCGGCATGTATATGGGGTCTATTTCTTGGGACTTTTGTAACAAGATCAACATCAATGATGGTATGGCCTTTTATATCCATCATACTATATTCAAAGTTCCATTTTACTGCATCGATGATTGGATTAGTTCTCTCTTTATCCATTGCGATTTCATCAATATTAAGTTTTTATGCTGGTTACTTCTCTGATAAAGTCGGCCGGGCTAAGATAATTATCATTGGATGTCTTATATCTGCATTGGCATATTTAATATTATGGTTATCTGAACATCAGTCTGGTTTTATTATTGGTACTTTATTGGCGAATATTTCCTGGGCGCTTGTGAATAATCCAATAAAAGCCGTTATCGGCGATATTATCGAGGAAAAGCAGGTAAGAGAGAATGCCATGTACTTAAGGTATTTATTTCTTAATGCGGGTGCGGTAGTCGGGCCTTATTTAGGTGTAAAATTAAGCCTGGATATTAATTCTATCTCTTTTCTGATTGTTTCGATATCCTATGTAATTTTTATGATCCCTGTTTATTTATTTGGTAAGAAAATAAAAATAAACTTAACAAATAATGATGACTTTAAAGGAACGATGAAGGTTTTATTAAATGACCGTGTGTTTTTAATGTTGGTCATCAATAATATTCTCATGATGTTTATTTTTGGCCATTTTGATTCAACTTTGCCACAGTTAATTACTTCATTAGGGTTTAATGGGTATGCTGAGTTTATTGCTTCGCTTATTATGTTACATGCGATAACCATTGTGGTTATGCAGTTACCGTTTTCCATGTTAACGCAAAAAATGGAGTTAGAAACTAAAATAAATATAGGGTCTGTGTTACTCATTTTATCTGAATTAATGTTCTTTATTTCATTCAAGTATTATGATGTTTATTTATTGTGGTATGTAGCTGCTTTTACCATGAGTATCAGTCAAACTATTTTATTTCCATGTGTGAATGTTTTTATTGATCGTTTGGCGCCAAATGATTTACGTGGCGCATATTTTGGTGCGGCGTCACTTTATAGTATCGGTTTTTCTATATCTCCATTAGTTGGTGGTGCTATTATCCAATTATTTGATGGTGGAGTGTTATTTCAATTATTAGCGATATTAAGTGTGTTGATGTTGGTAATTTTCTGTCGGATGTTTAAACTAAGGGATAAACATGAAATTAATATTAGAAGAAGTCTCAAATCTTAGACCAACTGAATTACATTGTTCTGTTCGTGTTGAGCAGTTAATAGATAAAGTTAAACTTGAAGGATTTTGGACCCAACCAATCTGGATTGATGCAGCAACGAATGTGGTTATTGATGGTCATCATAGACTTGAATTAGCCAAAACACTAAAATTAAGTTGTATTCCTTGTTTGGCATTTGATTATGAGAAGGAACTGTTGGTTTATTCCCGCAATGAGGATAAAAAGATTAGTCATAGTGATGTTATTAAAGCGGGTTTGGATGGGCAACCTCTTGGTTATAAACAGACTCGTCATGAGTTTTCCGGGAATGTTATTGAAACTCAAATTTCGTTAAAAATGTTAGGATTTGTCAATGAATAAGCCGTTTTATGATGTGGTAATGTGTGGTGCAGGTCCTGCAAATATTTCATTAATCCCAGATTTATTAAAAGATGAAGCCATAAAAAATGGTTTGATTTTAGAAAAAACAGAGATGGTGGGTTCTGGTTCATTAAAGAAATATAAAATTACCGCGAACTCTTTAGGTAGTGTATTTTTAGAGAAATTTGACGGTTGTGATGATGAGCTTAGTCAATATATAAGATCAACATCAGAGTGGGAATATTTTAGTGCCAATAAAGATAAGCCAGTTGAATTGAGGTTTGTCGGCCAATATTTGGAGAAAATTGCACGCTTTATTCAGGAAAACAAATATGGTGATCGGTTTAATATTTTGACTGATGCGGAAGTAAAAAAGATTAAACAGAATGAAGATGGTAACTATGATATAACTTATCATAAAAATAATGAAGATTATATTGTATCAGCGCGAAAAGTACTGTTTAATATAGGTGGAAATCCAAACGGATCCAGATTATTGCATAATAGTAATAATATTACCTCTGGTGATTTTATTAAAGGTTTTTATGATGAGGTTATAAATAAAGGTGATATAAAAAGTATATCAATATTGGGTTCGTCACACAGTTCAGTTTCTTGTTTAATTCGGTTGATAGAGCAATTAAAGTTTACCGGTAAGATAAACGTTCTGGTTAATAAAGATTTTAAATTGTTCTTTGATTCACCTGCAAGTGCAGAATCTTATGGCTATGATTTCACTCAGGAAGATATCTGTCCTTTAAGTGGACGGGTTAACCGATATTCAGGTTTGAGATATGATTCTTTTGCTTTTGCACAAGAAATTAAGGAAAGAAAATATGAAAATATTGCTATTTTGAATATTTCAGAAATTTCTGATGATGAAGTTATTAAACTCATTAACTGTGATGATTTGCTTATTCATTGTACTGGCTATCACTCTAAACTTATTGAAATAGTTAATGAGAATAATACGCCTATTGAATTTAAAAGTGATAAATACGGTTTGTTAACTAATGCAAAGTTAAATCCTATATCAACGTCAGGTGACGCGCTCAATAATTTTCATACATTTGGTCTGGGGTCTGGCGTAAAGACGGGTGGTGAAAATGGTGGTGAGGCAAGTTTCCACGGAAGAATTGATGGGGTTTGGGTGTATCAACATGTTATATATGACATCGTATTTAATTGATATTTAATTCAATATCAATTTTATATCATTAATGAACTATATTTTAGGTTAATTCTTATTTAAGAATAACAATAGCCTTTTAACATCCATTTAAAATAATTTATCAAGACTATGAATGAAAAAACAGTAATATTGCTTTGTGCAGGAAGAGGCAGCCGGTTATCTACCAGAACATCAAATAAACCAAAACCTTTGGTAGAAACAAATCAAACATCATTTATCGATAATGCGCTGAAAAATATCGAAGCTGTCGGTATTAAGAAAGTGATTATTGTGGTGGGTTATAAAAGTGATATTTTAATATCTCATATTAAACAAAAGACATATAATTTGGATATTGAATTTGTTAATAGTGAAAAGTGGGAATCAACCAATAATATCTATTCTTTATACCTTGCCAGAAATTGGATTAAGCAAGATACGCTGATCCTTGAAGGGGATATCTTCTTCACAAAGAAATGTTTGGAAACAGTGATGTTAAAAGCAGGAGATCTCAATGTCCTTGTTTCTCCTCTTAGTGGCAATATGGAAGGGACTTATGCAAAAATAGATAAAGATAATATTATTGCATTAAATTCTACTAAGGATAGTCATTATCAGGTTGAAGATGGTCAATATAAAACAGTAAATATTTATAATATTTGCACCGCTAATTTTGCTGAATATGTTACTAAAGAGTTAGAAAGTTACATTAATGGTGGATCGACTGGGTTATATTATGAGGATATATTTAAACAGTCTTTACTGAATAATGTAGCTGAATTTAAAGCAAGTATTGTTGATCATTCACAATGGTATGAGGTAGATAATACTTATGATCTTGCTATTTGTGACTTCATTTCAAGTAATAATAAATTAGATTTTATTCAAAATAGGCATGGTGGATACTGGCGTTATCCTATTATTGACTTTGGCTTAATTTACAATTTCAACTTTCCACCTAAAAAATTGAAAGATGAAATAAAGAATAATTTTGATGAAATATTGTTAAATTATCCTGGCGGGAATCGTTTAGTCGAGCATGCTTTATCTGAATTTATCGGGATAGAAAGAACGCAATTATGTATTTCAAATGGTGCTGCGGAGATAATTAAACGGCTTCCTGATGTTTATACAGGTAAAGTATTAGTTACTGTGCCATCATTTAATGAATATGCTAATTGCTTTGGAAAAGCAAGGACGATATATAGTTATACCAAAGAGCATCAGCAGTTTGAGATAGATATTGATGAACTATTAATGTTGGCGAAAGAAGAAAAGCCAAATGTGGTGGTGATTGAGTCACCAAATAATCCGACAGGTAAATTGGCACCTATTGATAGTCTGTTATATTTGGCTGGCGAATTGTTGGCATTAAATATCGACTTAATTATTGATGAATCTTTCTTAGATTTCTCTAAAATGCGTGATGAGACAATGTTAATGCATTTAGATAACTATAAGAATTTATCTGTTATTAGAAGCATGAGCAAAACCTTCGGGATTGGTGGTATTCGTATTGGGTATATTGCCACTGCAAATCAGGAATTACTTGGTAAAATAAGAGCTGTGTTACCCATTTGGAATATTAATGGTTTTGCTGAAGAGTTTTTATTGAGATTACCTCAATATAGAGAGAGTTACAAATTAAGCTGTGAAAAAGTGATTAATGATACGTTAAAATTACAGCAAGAATTAAACTCAATAGAGGGTATTACCGCATTTGAGACAGACTCTAATTTTGTTTACTGTAAATTACATATTTCTGATGCGAAGACGATATCGCGGTTACTTTTAGATATTCATGGGCTGTATGTGAAAGAGTGTTCTGGTAAAGGGAATGCAGGCTCTGATCTCTATTTACGTATTTCTTGCAGAACACCAAGCGATAATGAAATTTTAATAAATGCATTACGTACAATCATGCAATGGCAAATAAATATTAATGATATTAAAGCGATCAAGGAAGTTAAAGAGGTTTGCGAATGAATAATCCCAAAACAGTGGTAATTTGTGGTAAAGGAGAATTGGCAATTTTCATTTGTCAATATTTCTTAAATCATAAAGACTATAAAATATCGCATGTGGTAGCAGATAAATTCGAACCTGTAAGCACTGATCAGACGTTAATCGACTTCTGTTATCAAAATAATATTTCTGTTATTGAAGATAATAAGGTTGAAAATCTACCTGGCTATGAAAGTGGTGATTTCACTTGCGATTTATGTTTTGTTGTATTTCATAAGCGGATATTACCGTTAAAATTCATTAATTCGTGTAAGAAAATCTTGAATATCCATCTGTCCTATTTACCTAAATATCGCGGCGTAAGGCCGGTAAACTGGGCTTTGAAAAATGGAGAACAGTCCCACGGTGTGACGATCCATGAAATTAATGAGGGTATTGATGCCGGGCCAATTGTCAATCAGATCTCATTTTCTATTTACCCTGAATTTGAAGAGGTTATTGATACTTATACAAGGGCTATTAACTATTCCAGACAATTATTCCTTGACACGATGCCAATATTGGAAAAAATAACTCCAAGACCTCAGATTGATTCAGAGGCAACAATTTATTATGAAAAGGACAATCATAGTCTGGAAGAAAGGATGACATTTACCAAGCAGGCATCGCTCGAATTACTTAATAAAGCTTAAGTGATCGGCCCTTAACACTGGAACGCTCTATGTATAATCTCATTGCCACAGATCTCGATGGGACGCTTCTACTTCAAGGAGATACAATTGGTAAGTTTACCCGCAAGGTGCTTACTGATTTATCAAGTATGGGAAAGCAAATCGTATTTGCAACGGGTAGACATCATGCTGATGTAAATTCCATTATTGGTGATTTTGATATCCCTGTGCATTTGATTACGTCGAATGGCGCTAGATTAACCAGTGCTTGTAAGAACCTGGATATTAGCCGACATTTGCCAAGTCACGTAGTAAAAAGAGTGATTGAAGAAACTCAGGCGGATCAGGATTTAGTGATTAATATGTATTATGGTTCTCAATGGTTAACCAGTGAGCTACACCATAGTTTCAATGATTTTAATCAGAATGATAATTTTAATCCCGCGGTTAGGCAGGCTGATGAAATGTCTTGTGATGCGGTTGAGAAAATCTTTTTCATTCACAAGAAGAGAGATCATGATGCGTTGGTTAAATTAGAACGTCATTTAATTGATCTATTTTCTGATCATGTCAGTGTTGCTTTCTCATTTCCTTGGTGTCTGGAAGTGATGGACCGTGGTGTTTCGAAGGGGCAAGCTTTAATTCAGCTCGCCGGTTTTCTTGATATCCCAATTAATAAAACGATTGCATTTGGTGATGGTATGAATGATGTGGAAATGCTTTCAACCGTAGCTAAAGGTGTCATCATGGGAACGGCGCATAATAGGGTGAAACAAGCGCTTCCTTACGCTGATATTATTGGTTCTTGCTGTGAAGAGTCTGTCGCTTATTATTTATCTGAACATGTGTGTCAGGTGAAATAAGCGGATATTAGCTTTGCTGAGAGATATTAATTGCCTGAGACATGAAGTGATTCAATACGTGTCTCAGGCATTAAGGCATAAACCGATAGCCAATACCCGTTTCAGTCAATAAATGTTTTGGTCTGGTTGGATCGGTTTCTAATTTTTGTCGTAAATGCCCCATATAAATCCGTAAATAATGGTTGTGTTCAACATAATTAGGGCCCCAAACTTGGTTGAGTAATTGGCGTTGGGTGAGTACTTTGCCGCTATTCGCCAATAATTCACCTAGTAACCGGAATTCAATCGGGGTTAGATGCAGTTCTTCATCGTTTTTGGTGATTCGGCGGTTAACCAGATCAACAACGACATCAGAAAAATGAATGATCGATTCTTCTTTATTAGTTCTGGCAAAACGGCGTAAGGCAACCCGGACTCTTGCCAATAGTTCACTGATACCAAAAGGTTTACTCAGATAATCATCAGCGCCGGCATCTAGTGCAGCAACTTTATCCGCTTCTTTATCGCGGGCAGAGAGAACAATAACGGGAATTGCGCTCCATTGGCGCAGATCACGGATCAAGTTAATACCGTCACCATCCGGCAAGCCCAAATCAAGAATAATTAAGTCAGGCTTGCGGGTTCCCGCTTCAATTAGGCCCCATTTCAGCGTATCACTGTCAAATACGCGATAGCCTTTACCTTCCAACGCTAGTCGAACAAAGCGTCGGATCTCTTTTTCATCTTCAATAATCAAAATGGTGTTATTGTTGGTAATAATCACATCTCCTCAGTAATAATTTCAGGTGGTTTCTCTAACGGTAGAACAAAGTGAAAACTTGCTCCACCTTTTTCGTTATTGGTTGCCCAAATCTTTCCTTGGTGGATTTCAATAATTGCTCGGCAAATTGCTAATCCAAGGCCCACTCCTGGAATAGCAGACTCTTTACGAGTGCGGGAGAATTTATCGAAAATTAATTGTTCTTGTTCCGGCGGAATGCCTTTACCTGCATCCCAAACTTCAATATGAATTTGATTTTTTTCTGTTGTTGCTTTAATACCTAGTGGTATTTGCTCATCGGTATATTTGATTGCATTTTCCAACAGGTTGATAAATACCCGCTCCAGTAAACTGGCATCACAATGCAATAGTAAATCGGATGGCAGGGAAACTGCGACGGGATGACGGTTGAGTGCATATTCCAGCGAACGTAAGGTACTGCCGACGATCTCTTCCAGCGATTGCCATTCCAGATTGAGCTGAATGCCTCCCGATTGGATACGCGCCATGTCCAGTAAATTATTAACCAGACGGGAAGTGCTGAGAATTTGTTGACGAATCTGATTCACCTGTTTGGTATGTGGAGAGCCTTCGGCTGATAAATCCAACATCAGGATTTCCGCTTGTCCGAATAGGACGGTCAGCGGTGTGCGTAAATCGTGAGACAGGGCCGCCAGAAGCGAGTTACGTAACTGTTCTCGTTCTGTATCCAATTTAGCGGATTCTGCCCGGCGTGAGAGTTGCAATCTTTCCAGTGCATTGGCGATCAGGCCGGTAAATGTTTGCAGCAATCGCTGTTGTTCAGGGATCAGTAATTGGCGCAAATAGGATGGCTCAATAGCTAATACAGCCAGTGTCTGAGAAGGTGTAGCGATAGGCTGTAGTTGGTAAGGTACGCTAGGTAAGGTATCTGTTCCCGCTCCAGCCGGCAGATTTTTATCAAAACTCCATTTTGCAATGGCATCATCAATCAACATATGACCGCCATTATTGGTCGTGAGTTGACATAAATTACCATCCTCGTTGGGTAAAAAGAGGCCGGTTTTAGCCTGAAAACCATTGGCAAGGAAATGGTAGCTGGTACGGGCAATATCTTCTTCATTCAGCGCCCGGCTCAGTTCACGGGTCATTTCATAGAGATTGCGGGTTCGTTGTTCGCGGTAACGGGCAATTCGCGCCTGATATCTCATGCCCGCAGTGAGGTTTCCGACAACGACACCGACTATTAGCATGACAGTAAAGGTCAGCAGGTACTGCATATCGGTAACAGCAAGAGACCAATGAGGCTGTACAAAGAAGATATCGAAACTGATGACATTAATAAAAGCGGCAAATATTGATGGTTGGCGTCCGTAAAATAGCGCAATGATAACGACGCCAAGCAGATAAAGCGTGACAAGATTGGCTTTATCAAGGGTCAGCAAGAATGTTCGGGAGAACAGGGTAATAAGTGTACAGAGCGCAATAGCGATCAGGCAGCCCTGAATCTGTACCCGCCATTTTTCACTGACAGAGCGGTTGTCCTGTTCTTTATCCCATCGGCTGCGCTCTTCTAATGCGACAATCACTAGATCTAAGTCAGGTCCTAGTTTTCCCAGTCGGTCAGCAAAACCTGGGCGCCATTGCCAGCCAAACAGCTTCTGTTTGGAGGTACAGCGACGGCCTATCAGAATTTTGCCGAGGTTATGTTCTCTGGCATAACGTAATACCGCTTTTTCTTTGTTTGAATCGGAAAGTGTCGCAGTTTCAGCCCCCAATTCATGCGCTAATCTGAGTGCTTTTAAGATAGTGCGCCGTTTACCTTCGGGTAGTTGGTACAGTTTTGGGGTTTCAACGTAAATTGCATGCCAGATACAGCCTAATCGGGCTGCGAGGCGAGCGGCAGTGCGGATGAGCTTTTCATTGCCTGAGCTATTACCAATGCAGAGTAGAAGATTATCACGGGTATGCCAGACCGGTTCATGCCCTTGTGTGTCGCGGAAAGCACGCATTTGATCATCCACGCGATCAGCCGTCCGGCGCAAAGCGAGCTCTCGTAATGCAATTAAATTACCTTTGCGGAAAAAATGTTCAATGGCGCGTTCTGCCTGGCTAGGGATATAGACCTTACCTTCATGGAGCCGCTGGCGCAGATCATCTGGGGGCAGATCAACTAAGACAATTTCATTCGCCTGATCAAAGATATGATCAGGGACGGTTTCCCTGACCCGGATACCAGTAATATCCCCCACAACATCATTGAGGCTTTCTAGATGCTGAACGTTGATGGTAGTCAGTACATCTATGCCAGCTTCAAGTAATTCTTCAACGTCCTGCCAGCGTTTGGGATGACGGTTGGTGTGAGGATTACTGAATGCCAACTCATCCATCAAGATGATGGCTGGGTGGCGGGCAATGGCGGCATCAAGATCAAAGATGCTGATTCTGCGCCGTCGATATTGGATCTGTTTCAGGGGCAATTGTGGCAGACCATCAAGTAAAGCGGCGGTGTCTTGCCGCTCATGGGTTTCTACCACGCCGATAACCACATCCAGCCCTTGAGCACGCAATCTTTGCGCTTCCTGCAACATAGCATAGGTTTTTCCCACGCCAGCGCAGGCACCGAAAAATATTTTTAATTTACCGCGCTGTTTCTCATTAACCAGTGTCAGTAATTCATCCGGGTCAGGGCGCTGTGGTTCGTGTTGATCCATGTTCAGCCTTACTGTTTTTTCTTGTGCAAATTATCAAGGGCAAGATTAAGTTTTAACACATTAATCACTGGCTCACCGAGGAATTCCGATGGTGGTGGCTCAATATTATCCCTGATTAATCGCTTTATCACTTTAATCGGTAAATGGCGTGCATCAGCGACTCTCTGTGCTTGAAAGTCAGCGGCGGCGGGTGAGATGTGAGGATCAAGGCCGCTAGCGGATGCGGTGACCAAATCAACTGGCACAGGAATGTCTGGTTGGCGGTTAAATTGCCGCAGTTGCTCAACTCTGCGTTTGATTTCATCATCCAATATCGGGTTGGAAGCCGCTAAATTGCTGCCACCAGAGGACAGAGTGTTATAGGGATAATCTACGGTAGCAGAAGGGCGCCCCTGAAAATAGATCGCTTTAGTGAAGGGTTGACCAATCAGCTCAGAGCCAACGGCTTGACCATTTTGTTTTACCATGGAGCCTTGTGCTTGATAAGGGAACATCAGTTCTGACAAACCTGTTGCCAGCAATGGATAAGCTACGCCGGTAATCAATGTCAGGAATATCACCAACACAACAGAAGAACGTAACCAAATCATTTTCATCACCTTTATTTAAGTATCAGCAAAGTCAGCAACATATCTATCAGTTTGATGCCGATGAAAGGCGCTATCAGACCACCTAAACCATAAATCCACAGGTTGCGGCGTAAAAGTGACAATGCATTCATTGGGCGGTAGCTCACGCCTTTTAGAGCCAATGGGATCAAGAAAACAATAATCAGTGCATTAAAGATAACTGTCGATAAAACCGCCGAAGTAGGCGAGTGCAGATGCATGATATTTAAGACATTTAATTGTGGGTAGGTGACGGCAAACGCCGCCGGGATAATGGCAAAATATTTTGCGATATCATTGGCGATACTGAATGTGGTCAGAGAGCCCCGTGTCATCAACATCTGTTTACCAATATGGACAACTTCAATCAGTTTGGTTGGGTTGGAATCCAGATCCACCATATTGCCTGCTTCCTTGGCTGCCTGAGTGCCTGAATTCATAGCAACGGCAACATCGGCCTGAGCAAGTGCCGGGGCATCATTAGTGCCATCACCTGTCATGGCGACCAGACGGCCTTCGGATTGATATTGGCGGATCAGGGCTAGTTTGGCTTCGGGGGTAGCTTCCGCCAGAAAATCATCTACTCCGGCTTCTGCGGCAATCGCAGCCGCAGTCAGACGGTTATCGCCGGTAATCATAACGGTCTTGATTCCCATACGGCGCATCTCACTAAATCGCTCTTTAATACCGCCTTTTACGATGTCTTTTAGCGCGATAACTCCCAGTACCTGTTGATTTTCTGCGACAACCAGCGGGGTACCTCCTTTACGTGCCACTGTCTGTACCAAAATTTCCACTGCTTCTGGGAATTTTCCGTGATTGACTTCAATATGGCGGCGAATGGCATCGACAGCGCCTTTGCGGATCATGCGGTTTTCCACATTAACACCACTCATTCGAGTCATGGCAGAGAAAGGGACAAAAGTGGCGTTCAGTGAGTGTAAATCACGTTCACGCAGGTTGAATCGCTGTTTTGCCAGAATGACAATGCTGCGGCCTTCTGGTGTTTCATCGGCTAAAGAAGAGAGTTGGGCGGCATCTGCCAACCGCTGTTCTGTTATGCCAGGTACGGGCAGAAACTGAGAGGCTTGGCGATTTCCCAAAGTGATGGTGCCAGTTTTATCCAGTAACAGCACATCCACATCACCCGCTGCTTCAACGGCTCGTCCGCTGGTGGCGATAACATTGGCACCTAGCATGCGGCTCATGCCTGCGACACCAATGGCAGAAAGTAACCCCCCAATCGTGGTAGGAATAAGACAAACTAATAACGCTATCAATACCGTGACAGTGATAGGTTGGCCAGATTGGTTAGTCTCCACGCTGAATATTGAAAATGGCAGTAGAGTGACACACACCAATAGAAAGATGATTGTTAGAGCAGTCAACAAAATAGTCAGTGCAATCTCGTTTGGGGTTTTACGACGTTTAGCCCCTTCCACCATTGAAATCATGCGGTCAAGAAAAGTTTCACCGGGATTAACTGAACATTCGACCACCAGCCAGTCAGATAGCACATGTGTGCCACCTGTTACAGAGGAAAAATCACCGCCAGATTCGCGGATAACGGGGGCAGATTCTCCGGTGATTGCACTTTCGTCAACAGAAGCGCCACCTTCGATAACTTCACCATCGCAAGGGATCGTTTCACCGGCTTCAATAATGACGATATCCCCTTTGCGCAGGCTGTCAGAAGGGACTTTTTCTCTGGAACCATTACGATTGGTTGAAGTGAGTTTAGTTGCCCAACTGGTTTTTCTTACCCCTTTAAGGCTGGCCGCCTGAGCTTTGCTTCTGCCTTCTGCCAGTGCTTCGGCAAAGTTAGCGAATAGCACAGTAAACCACAGCCATAAGGCGATGTTACCGGTGAACAGCGCATTTCCCTTAAATTGACCCGCTAACATGGCAATCCATAAAATGGTGGTTAACCCACTGCCTAGATAGACGACAAACATCACTGGGTTACGCCATTGTGCAGCCGGATGACATTTTTTGACTGAATCAATCAGGGCATTACGAATCAAAGCAGGTTCGAATAATGTCTGTTGTTTGTTGGTCATGGTATTCCTCTCTTTGGCGCTTACCGGGACATTAGCCAGATTTGTAAATGTTCAATGACCGGGCCAAGGATCAGAGCCGGAATAAAAGTCAACGCACCAATTAGCATGATGGTCAAAATCAATAGACTGATAAACAGTGGGCCATAGGTGGGCAGTGTACCGTTGCTGGCAGGCTGGCGTTTTTTTACGACTAAAGAACCGGCAATAGCAAGTACTGGCAGGATCAGGCCGAAGCGCCCTAAAAATAGGATGATAGCTAGCAACAAGTTGTAGAACATGCTGTTGGTATTGAGGCCCGCGAAAGCACTACCATTATTGTTGGCAGCGGAGGAGAGGGCATAGAGCACTTCACTGAAACCGTGAGCGCCGGGGTTCAGAATACCGGCACGTCCACTGGCAGTGGATATGGTAAGTGCCGTTCCTAAAAGAGCCAGTGTAGGGGTAACCAAAATCGCCAGTGCCACCATTTTCATCTCGAATACTTCGATTTTTTTACCGAGATATTCAGGCGCACGGCCTATCATTAAACCGGCGATAAAAACGGTCAGCAGAACGAACAGTAACATACCATATAAACCAGAACCCACACCGCCAAACACGACTTCGCCAATTTGTATCAACCACATTGGGATCATGCCGCCAAGCGCAGTGAAAGAATCATGCATAGCATTGACGGCGCCACAGGAAGCGGCGGTGGTTACGACGGCATAAATTGAGGTTGCGAGGATGCCAAAGCGATTCTCTTTACCTTCCATATTGATATTACTGTTGGCGCCTAACAGACTGAAATGGGGATTCCCTTTCAGTTCGGCATACATGACTCCTACGGTGGCAATGACAAAGATGATGCTCATTGCCCACAATAGAGTGTGCCCTTGACGGTTATCACCAACCACTTGCCCAAAGGTAAAACAGAGTGCACAAGGGATCAAGAAGATAGACAGTATCTGAGTGAAATTGCTGATAGCAGTTGGATTTTCAAAGGGGTGTGATGAGCTACCCCCAAAGAATCCACCCCCATTGGTGCCCAATAATTTGATGGCTTCCTGTGAAGCGACGGGACCCATCGGGATCAATTGTGGTTGGCCTTCAATGGTATGGGCTAATTGATACGGTTCGAAATTCTGAATCACTCCTTGGCTGACAAAAACGAGCGTGATAACCATAGACAGCGGTAACAGCAGATAAAGTGTGATACGTGTGATATCAACCCAGGCGTTTCCTACGGTTTTGACGCCATGACGGGAAAATGCGCGTATCAGCGCAAATGCTACTGCAATACCGGTCGCCGCAGAAAGAAAGTTCTGCACGGTTAGACCTGTCATTTGGCTAAAGTAACTTAGTGTGTTTTCTCCACTGTATGCCTGCCAATCAGTATTGGTGATAAAGCTGATGGCTGTATTCAGCGCCAAGTCCCATTTGAGTCCTGGGAAATGTTCAGGATTAAGGGGAAGAGCTTGTTGTGTGATTAAAAGCGTGAATAGCAGTAATAGTCCAGTTAGATTAAAAATAGTAATAGCTAATGCATATTGCCACCAGTTCATTTCTTTGACTGTGCCGCCAGGTTTTTGTAAGCCACAGCAACGCCAAAGGCCAGATTCTGCTTTAGTCAGCCCGCGAAGAATATTACCGTCGATCATGTTGGCGATAACGTTTCCGAGTGGTTTTGCCAGCATCAGTAGAATCAGTAAAAAACTGGTGATCAATAAAAAAGCGGATGCGGCCATTTAAAAATCCTCCGCATGGAGTAACGCATAAATCAGATAAACCAGTAACAGGGCTACTAATAACGCGCCGGAAATGAAGAATATGCTCACTGCTTATCTCCTGAAAACTTGGATAGTAAAGATTAGGTAAGGAGATGCAAAGATGCTGATAAAAGAGTGAATGAATGTGTAAAAAAAGTGTAAAAATGATAATAAGTGAGGGTAAGAAGAACCGCCGTCAAAGGTTACTCGGTTTAGTATTACTGTCGTATTTCCTTTTTTCAGCAGAAGATACTTTTATAGAAAAGTTTAATATTATGGTAAAAGATCTATACCCAATAGATTTCAAGTTGCAGCGCGGCGGCAAGTGAACGCATCCCCAGGAGCATAGATAACTATGTGACTGGGGTAAGTGAAAGCAGCCAACAAAGCAGCAATTTGAAGGATGAAGGGTATAAACACTCTTAAGGCATTGAGTTCCTTTCTCATTGACTTTTCTTACTCTGAAATCTTTCAGTTGATAATTAATTGGATTTTGTTGCCTGAATTGTTAGAGGTATTAGATAATTTTAAATTAATAAATAATCCTGTGCATCAATATTCTGATTATTCATATAATATTGATAATTCGCTAAAGTAATCACAATATTAAAACTTGGTGTATAATATTCGTATTTTACTAATTGTAACGGCTCGTATTGGAAAATACCCGAACTTAAATTGATTGCGATTTTTATGCCATGGATACACCATGTACTAAATCAAAGTATCTAATCTAGGGAGTGGATATTAGAGAAAGAAGGCTGATACCACTTATTTATACCCTATAGAACGAATAGCTATTTTTGCTGATTGTTAAAATATTTTTCTATTTATATTCAATGATTATTGAAGGTCATATATGAGTCAAATCACCCCTCAGTTAACAAATATGTGGGATAAAAGTCATGAATCATGGTTTGTAAAAGATAAGAATCTTCTTTTTATGTATGCAAATAAAGAGTTTATTAAATTAAGTAAATTACCTGAACACTTTGATGTTATGGGATATTCTGCTAAAGAATTACCTACACCGTTTAATTGTCTTGTTCACCTTTTTGAAGAACATGACCGTAAGGTTTTACAGACTATGCAACGAATATCATCTATTGGGGCTCATCTTCAAAGCAATAGTCAACAACTTAAGCCCTATTTTTGTGAAAAATACCCGTTAATGGATGAAAATAATCAATGTATTGGAATAATTTGTCATATTAAAGAGATAAATCATTTTTCAGTACATCATTGTGTTAAAAATGATAAAATTACGTCTGTTAAGCTTAGACCGCCTAATAATATATTGACAGAAAAAGAATGGATAGTAATCTTTTTGTTCTGCCGCGGCCTCAGTAACCGATGTATTGCTGACGAAATAAAAATATCAGGTCGTACCTTGGAAGGGTATTTTCAAAGTATCTATGAGAAATTATCAATCAGCTCAATTATTGAATTGAAACTATTTTGTGAAAAGAATAATTATGATTTATATATTCCACCAAAATACTTTAAATCTATGAACCATTTTTTGCTGGATTAAGAATGATCCCTATGCTCCATATGTTCTGTTACTTAATAATCTGTGATGTAAATCAGCTTCATAGCTCATTTTCAAAGCCATATCGTAGACTGGGTTGTTAAGATCTTTATCGTCGGTATATTGAGAATCCAATTCATACTTCCAACCGCTTTTATTAGCTGGGATATGATTTATTTTACATACATCTCTGAGGTGAGAGCATGACCACTATGAAAGACGTAGCACATCAGGCTGGAGTATCCGTGGCCACTGTAAGCCGTGTCATTAATAATACTGCTTACGTCGAACCGGGTACTCGTGAGCGTGTAGAGAAAGCTATGCGAGAGTTCAACTACCATCGTAATTCTGCCGCACTTGCATTAGCGAAAAGGTGCGGGCATATGTTGGGTTTACTCACCGGCAATTTGGCTGATCCTTTTTTTTCCCTTTTGGCTCGTGGGGTTGAAAAAGTCGCCCGGCAAGAAGAAGTAAAGCTGATGGTTTGTAGTGGGGGATATCAAGCTGAACTTGAAAAATCTGCCTTAGATTTTTTAATTAATCAGGGATGCGAAGCAATTGTAGCACATGTCAGTAGGATGAGTGATGTGGATGTATTACGTTATGCAGCGCATACACCAGGATTAGTGATTATCAATCGATATTTCCCTGCTATCTCCAACCGGTGCATTTGGTTAGATAATGTCAGTGCTTCTCAGGCTGCTACCAACTATCTTCTTCAAAACGGTCATCGAAAAATTGCTTGTGTAACAGCAGATCTACCGATTGATAATAGAAGGCTCCGCCTGGAAGGATATCAGGCTGCAATGGCTAATGCGGGTATCACAGTACCTGGCAATTGGGTTATTAGCGTGCCATTCAACGAAAAAGGTGGGGAACTGGCAGCAGAAAAGCTCTTAGAAAGTGGCATTGGTTTTACCGCGGTAGTAACATTTAATGACGTCATGGCTGCCGGTATGATGCGATCCCTACATCAACGGAAAATCAAATTACCGGAACAACTGTCGATTGTTGGGTTTGATGATATTGTCCCGGCCCGATATCTTTATCCCCCTTTAACCACCGTACACAATCCAATAGAACGAATGGCTCAGTGGGCGGCTAATCTGGCATTGCAACTCAACGCCGGAAAAGAAATAACGCCACAAATGAATATGTTCTCAGCCGAACTTGTCATCAGAGATTCCGTTTTTGTAATCAAGTAGTAAAAAGTGTCGCACATAAGTGTAAAAGCGATATACAGATCACATTTCATATCTCATGAAACCAATTACATGAACAAGTAATCTCTGTCACATCTCATTCAAAATAAATTCATTATTCTATTCTGTTTCAACAACCCATCTGAAACTTGGGGTTTTAATATGGATGACAAGAAAAAGCTTAATCTGGGACTCGCTATGTTGCCAATCGCAGCAATGCTCTTATTGTTGGTTATTGGGTATGGTCAACTGAATTTACGCATCGAATCCTTATTGCTCATATCAGCAGGAATAGCAGCAGCCTTGGCATATTGGCAAGGTTATCGTTGGAATGACATCATCGATGCAATTGTGGCGAAGCTAGCCAAGGCGATGCCGGTGATGATGATACTGATTTGTGTCGGCGGGTTAATTGGGGCCTGGATGTTCAGCGGAACCATACCTTACATGATGTATTGGGGGTTAAAATTGATTAGCCCTCAATACATACTGATTGCTGCTTTCTTTATCACGAGTGTTATCTCGGTTTGTACTGGTACGTCATGGGGATCAGCCGGAACAGCGGGGGTTGCTCTCATGGGAGTCGCCGCTGGCCTTGATGTGTCTTTAGCCGCGGCAGCCGGAGCGGTTGTTTCAGGCGCGTATTTCGGTGATAAAATTTCACCGTTATCTGACTCAACTAACTTCGCTGCCATTGTTGCCGATACTGATCTTTACAGTCATGTTCAACATTTGATGTATACCACTATTCCCAGCTTTATTTTGGCCGCTATTGTTTATTTTATTGCTGGTCATACAAGCTTAACAGGTAATGTGGCAACACCTGAAAAAGTCACAGAAATCGTGCAATCTCTTGAAAGCCTGTATCAATTCAATTTATTGCTTATTTTGCCACCGATACTGGTTTTGTGGGGCGCAATAACAAAACGTCCGGTGATACCCGTCATGCTTGCTGCCTGTGTATTAGCTATTGTGCTTGGAATAGGTCTACAGGGGCTCACCCTGAAGCAGGGCCTTAATGCGTTGATAGATGGTTTCAATCTCTCAATGTTCTCTGACCAGGGACATAACATCACCGGAGTCGTTAACGATGTTTCCCGTCTGCTCAATCGGGGTGGCATGTTCTCGATGATGAGTACTATCCTGCTTGCATTTTGTGCATTCGCATTTGCCGGTGCTTTAGCACTCACTGGTGCTTTGACCATCATCATTAACCGGCTTCTACTAGTTGTTCGCACAACCGGGCAACTTATTGCTGCAACCTTGGCAACAACTATTCTGGTAACGGGCGCAACCTGCAACGGAAAGTTGGCTCTCCTCATCCCGGCGGAGCTGTTCAAAGGGGCTTATCGTCGCATGGGACTGGATAATAAAAATCTGTCACGAACAATAGAAGATGGCTGTACTGTCATAGAGCCGTTGATCCCCTGGACTGCTGCTGGTATTTACATGGCGACTACATTGGGTGTCAGTACGCTTGAGCTACTGCCCTGGGCTATCCAGTGCTATGCTGCCGTCTTCTTGGCTCTCATTTATGGCTTTACTGGTTTCGGTATCGCAAAAATCACGCCGGAAAACTCCCTGAATAAAAAGGAAATCCAAAGTGAAATTGCCTGATTTCAACCGGATAATCGATCGCCACAATACAAGCTCTGTTAAGTGGGATTTTTTAAATCGTCACTTGCACTTAAATAAGACTGACCTGCTGCCAATGTGGGTGTCTGATTTCGATTTTCAATGCCCGGAAGAGGTCTTACAAACACTCTATTCCCGAATTGACCACGGTATTTTTGGTTATAGCGAACGCGACGATTGCTATTACCAGGCGGCAATAGACTGGTTTTCAAGGCGCCATAAACTGACCTTGTACCGCGATTGGTTTACGTCGATAGAAGGCGTCATACCCGGATTAGCGTTATTGATACAAATGCTCAGTAAACCGGGGGAAGGTGTCATTGTACAAGGGCCGTACTATGCTTCATTCGCCAAAATTATTACTATGAATGGCAGGATGATGATTGAAAATCCGCTTCTTGAAAGTCTGGAAGGTTATAAAATTGATTATAATCATCTGGAACAGATGTTGGAGCGACACAGACCGCCTCTGCTATTGTTATGTAATCCACATAACCCTACTGGTAGGTGTTGGAATAGTGACGAACTACTCCAAATATTGATACTCTGCAAAAGATACGGTACGACGGTAATTTCCGACGAAATTTGGGCTGATTTAATTTTGCCTTGGGGAAAATTCACCTCAATACTGCATCTGGGGAGTGAATGGCATGGCAATGTCATTGCCGCTACCTCGACAAGTAAGGCATTTGGGCTTTCATCACTCCGTATATCAAACTTTCTCATTCCAGATCCCGAACTTCGACGTGCCTTTATCGATCGGTTGAATGCGCATGGGCTGGATGTCTTCAACGCGCTATCTATGGCTGCGGCAACAGCAGCATACCAGTATGGGGATGCTTGGCTTGATGAGCTACAATATTACCTGGCGGAAAATCGTTGCTGGTTCGAGCAAGCTTTAACGTCTGCCACTCCTTGGTGCCGAATGACAAAAGCGGAAGGTACATATCTGGCTTGGCTGGATTGTCGCAATTTAGGTCTGGATGATGACACTTTACAACGGGCCTTACTACAAAAAGCCAAAATAGTTGTTTCAATGGGATTGAGTTTTGGCAATCAGGGGAAAGGGTTTATTAGGATAAACTTGGGTTGTCCTCGTGCCTATCTTGAAAAGGCAATCGGCGGTTTAATTCAATTGGCGTTATAAAATAAGAAAGTATCCACGAAATTAGTAGAAATATTAGCACGATAACAAAGCAGGGCGTTAGTAGCCCTGTTTTAATTCGATGATCATACCTGAGGCTTTCCACAAGAAAAGTTTTAGGTATTTAATCTCTTCTCATTAACTTTTTTCGAGAAGTTTATTTTAATTCATTTAGAATATCTGCTTGGCCATATTTCGAAAGGCTCGCGATTCAAAGCAGTAGCAATGAGCTGTTCACCTTTAGGCCACGGACGATGCAAAGCATTTGATAAAGTGGATGATGCAAGCCCTGCTTCTCTTAAACTGGAAATCTGGTATCTTTCTGTTTCGGTCAGTTGTGTATAGGCCATAGTGCATTTTCCTTTGGCGAGAAAGATGCCTACTATAGCAACTGACCGCCCTTCTGAAAAATTGCACTTATTAGTCGAATCTGCCATGCTTTATTTATGGCAATCTGGCACTTAAACATCTTGAAAATCTTCCAGATTCATTTAATTATGAAGGACGGTATGATTATGAGCTTCCTTGGGATGGCGCTGAGTTTGCAAAAGAATTCGTTCTTCATGATCAAAGTGTAATGAAGAGCGAAACAACAGTATGTTCGCTTGAAACACATATGTATGGAAACAATAAATTCTTATCATCTTATATTTGTGAAAAATACCCACTATATAATGATGAAAACGAATGTGTCGGAGTCATTTTCCACGGATGGGAAGCTCAGGATTTCTCATTAACCCGTCTATTTTATGGAAAACTCCCGGCATCTATTATATTTCAACCATCTACTCATTTATTTACCCAACGGGAATGGGATGTCATTTTTCTCTCTTTACATAAATATACCAGTAAACAAATTGGCAGAATATTGAACATTTCTTATCGTACTGTTGAACACTATACGGCACAAATATACAGAAAGGTTGGTGTTAGATCTGCTCAGCAATTGGAGGAATACTGTCGCTTTAACAACTATGATCTTTATGTACCAAAAAAATTTTTACGCTCTGAAAGCAGCATTTTGTTTTGAGTCTCAACGACAGGAAGTGGCCGAACTGAGTTATCGTTATATACCGTATTTATCGGAAAAAGCGGGCATGACTTATTGCGCAACGACCTCATTTACTGCCTATTTTAAGGAAAAAACGGCAGTTTATTTAACGTTGAAAAGCTATCTATGATAATAATGAGATATAAAAATTTGACATATATCTCATAATAAAACAAAACTGTTTAGGTATTTTTTTTTCGCTCAAATATTAATCCATTAATAATAGTGTGTTTTTTGAATTATTTTTAACGACTTTATAGTGTTTAATCATTCGTGTCGCCCAACAGGGCGAAAATCATTGCCTCGGTGATAAAGGCATTAACCGGCTGATATTGTTATCCGTAGACATTTTTTTCAATTAGGATTATCTATTGAGTCTAATTCATTTCCTGAGCAAATGAGCAAAGTGAAACCGATGATGATAGGAATAGGATCAAGGATTGTGAAAAGATTGACTCTTATTATTATTAATAACATTCTTACCGATCGTTAATAAAATGTTCATAATTTGTTTGTAATATTACATCTTTACTCTATTTTGTGTAATAAAATTACATAAAATAGAAAATATAGCGATAATAACGGCTTAAAAGTGGTCGGATAAGTGGTAAATTTTCATTTTTTGCGATAAAATTTTAAACAATTTACAGATTGATTATTTTTAAGATTCTGCGGAAAAGTGGGATCATTTTAAAGGAGGGCTAATATGTCTTCATATCGTGAGTATCCTTGGTATCAGGTTCTCTTACGTCGTATTGGCGTTGTCACTTTCGGTATCCTGTCGTTTCCGGTTATGTTGTTTCGTCGTGATCGCGTCCGTTTTTACAGTTATTTGTATCGTGTATGGGTAAAAACCAGCGATAAGCCCGTATGGTTAAAACAGTCAGAGCAGGTTATGGCAGTCAGAAGTAGCTGACAACTGACAATTGGTGGCAGGTAACGGTATATTATTGCAATACAATCAATACACAGGACGAATATGATGCGTAATATTGAGCTGGAAAATGTGATTAACCGAGAACTGAAAATTGATGAGTTTCAGGATTATGCCCCCAATGGTTTACAAGTTGAAGGGCGTGCTCATATTCAGCGGGTTGTTACGGGTGTTACTGCTTGTCAGGCTTTATTGGATGAAGCGGTTCGTCATCAGGCTGATGCCATTATTGTTCATCATGGCTATTTTTGGAAAAATGAGCCAGCAGTGATCCGTGGTATGAAACGTAATCGCCTGAAAACTCTGCTCTGTAATGATATCAATTTATATGGTTATCATCTGCCCCTTGATGCTCATCCATCACTGGGAAATAACGCGCAATTGGCCCGCCTGATTAATGCGAAAGTTGTCGGGTTGATTGAGCCATTCGTGCCGCATGGGGAATTTGAACAGCCGATAACGCCGGTGGAGTTGGCTGCACGTATCGAACAGGCGCTGGGTCGCCAAGCGTTTTATTTGGGCGATAACGCACCGGCAGAGATTCGTAAGCTTGCTTGGTGTACCGGCGGTGGTCAGAGTTTTATTCAGGCAGTGGCCGAATTCGGTGTTGATGCTTTTATTACCGGTGAAGTGTCAGAGCAGACGGTTCATATCGCCCGCGAAATGGGATTGCATTTTTATGCTGCGGGTCATCATGCCACCGAGCGTTATGGTGTTAAGGCGTTGGGAGAGTGGCTGGCTGGTCATTATGGTCTGGATGTCACTTTTATCGATATTCCAAACCCGGTTTAATCACGTTTTCTTAAAACGGAACTCAACAACCACCGACTAAGGTCGGTGGAAGAATATCAACAAAGATGAACTTGATATGACAAAGGGCACTGAGGATATTCATTTTTTGCCTGTTATTGTTGGTAGTAAGCGTGCTGGATTATTTCAAACAATATTAGGGGCTGCGCTCATTGGGGCTGTGATGTTGCTGGGGTTGCGCATTTAGAGGTACATTATATGTGTAAATTGCCAGTCTGGTATTTCGAAAAAGTCTTGGAGGTTTCTATGTTTTGCGAAGAAAAAGTAGCTCAAATGGCTGCCTAACTGCTGCCTAACTGCTGCATAAGTGCGGCGGACGCATGGCATATCTGAAACTTATGAAGTTGCTTTATCTGGCAGATAGAGTATCTATGAATGACTACGGCTACTCTATCACTGGTGATCGAATGGTATCTATGCCTAAAGGGCCAGTTTTATCGCAAACCTTAAATTTAATTACTGGAGATTACGCCAGTGATGAATTTGGATGGGGGGCGTGGATTAAAAGTGAAAAGAATTATGAAATTTCACTCAAACGGAAAAAAGATGTAACAAGGGATGATTTTGAATCTCTTTCTGATGCTGAATTAGGGGTTCTGGATGCCATTTGGGAACAGTTCGGTCATATGAATTGCGGTAATGCCGGGTGGGATTTTAAAGAAAGGAAGTTTACTTATCCCATCCGGGTATACAGATCACTTATATATTATCTGCTGTGATCCAGTTTTTTACCCTAAAAAACTAAGACATGTTTTCTGGCTGTAAATATTAGCTCTTTAAAACCGGACATACCGTATGATCGAACATGTATATTGAATTGTGGCGATCATCCTTTTATTAGAAATTCGAGATTTCTATAAAAAATATTGTAACCCGAATTCTGGATAAAAAGTTGAAGAAGAGCCTGTTCCTAGAGCAAAGTTTTGGTGAACGCCAAAAACCGTTCCGGGGAGGAACAGGCAATGAACAAGTTAGTTTAAATTTTCTGCGGTATCGATGATTTCTGCCAAAAATTTATGCCTCATTTGGCATCAACAGTTAATTAAAAACGGATGACTCAAATATCACCGGCAGGGCTTCCCTCTTCCAATTAAATAAAGCCCTAACTATTAAGTTAGAGCTCTTATCGTAATTGGATTTTATTATTATTTTTCAAGCTGGCTGTCAAAATCACGTTTTGTGTAGCCGGTATAGAGTTGACGTGGGCGAGCGATTTTCACGCCAGCATCATGCATTTCATTCCAGTGAGCGATCCAGCCGATAGTACGGGCAATGGCGAAAATAACAGTGAACATAGTGGATGGAATACCCATTGCTTTCAGGATAATGCCTGAGTAGAAATCCACGTTCGGATACAGTTTCTTCTCAATAAAATAGGGGTCGTGTAGAGCAATACGTTCAAGCTCCATAGCAACTTCCAGCAGGCTATCATTCAGGCCAAGTTCATCTAGCACTTCATGGCAGGTTTCACGCATGACGGTTGCACGAGGATCATAGTTTTTGTAAACACGATGACCAAATCCCATCAGACGGAAAGCATCATTCTTATCTTTGGCACGTTTAATAAATTCCGGAATATGTTCAACCGACTGAATTTCTTCCAGCATACGCAGACAAGCTTCGTTTGCACCGCCATGAGCAGGCCCCCAAAGAGAAGCGATACCTGCGGCAATACAGGCAAATGGGTTGGCACCGGAAGAGCCCGCGGTTCGTACTGTTGAGGTAGACGCGTTTTGTTCATGGTCCGCATGTAGAATAAAGATGCGATCCATAGCACGTTCCAGTACTGGGTTCACTTTATATTCTTCACATGGCGTAGCGAACATCATGTTTAGAAAATTGCCTGCATAGGAGAGATCATTGCGTGGATAAACGAATGGCTGACCAATAGAGTATTTGTAGCACATGGCGGCCACTGTCGGCATTTTTGACAGCAGGCGGTATGCGGTAATGTCACGGTGACGTGGATTGTTCACGTCCAGAGCATCATGATAGAAAGCAGCTAGAGCGCCAGTAACGCCACACAGTACGGCCATAGGATGCGAATCACGGCGGAAACCATTGAACAGGCGATGGATCTGTTCGTGAATCATGGTGTGGCGAGTAATGGTTTTTTTGAATTTATCAAACTGTTCTTGTGTTGGTGTTTCACCATACAGCAGGATATAGCAGACTTCCAGATAAGTGGATTTTGTCGCTAGCTGGTCGATAGGGAAACCACGGTGCAGCAATACACCTTCGTTACCATCAATGTAAGTGATCTTGGATTCGCAAGATGCTGTGGAAGTAAAACCAGGATCGTAGGTATAGAAACCTTGGGAGCCGAGAGTACGAACGTCGATGACTTTAGACCCAAGGGTCGGTGTTAGCACGTCCAATTCAATAGCAACTGAACCATCTGGGGTTAGAGTTGCTTTGTTATCTGCCATTACAGTCTCCTTAGCGCTTTCATTTTTATAACTTTTAACAACCACGGCGGAAAGACACCGTATAGAATTTATCTTAATCAGGCTATTTTATCGACCATTCTTTGTCATCAAGAACGGGCTTGGACGGTGCTCTGACAAAAGCGGTCACTTTTGAATGCACTTTGGTGTGGCCCGCGCCGGTGAGCGATTTGTGAGTGAATCGTCTCTTACAGACTGTGCGCATACTCCGGTTGCTGTGCAATCTGTGTTCCCAATTTATTGACAAAAATGACCTACACCCATGATGCCTGGTGGAATTGGTTCTTATACTGTGTCCCCTGACACTGTACTACCGGGGAAAAGCTGAAATCAGGCCAATATCACATTTAAGGCTGAAATCTCACCCCGGACGACAATGGTTTTTAGGTTGTTAGCGAATTTTTGAGAGTTATGTTTTATGCATTGACTACAAAAATGATTATGATTCGTGTGGACTACACAGTTACATAACTTTAGCTTTTCTTGAGGTCTTTCCTCTTATCAAAAATCAATCTCAAAAGTGTTTTCAACCATATATGTAAGATAAATGTTTAAAGTTTGTCAAACAAGATAATTAATTTTGTGCAATATGTTTGAATCGTGATCTTAATCACTGTTCAGTGGAAATGTAGCTAATCATATTGTGTTGTAATTGTAATAATAATGTGAAGCACATATACTTCCGCCAGGTCTCCGGATTACCCTGCTGTAGGAGCACCCAGCGTAACTAAATCACAACATTTTTTAACATGAAGGATCTATCGTTTGATTAAATGTTGTGTCTTTGTATCCTCTTATCGCTGTCTGATTTCCGCCCAGGTCCGGAGGAAGGAAAATAATAAAAGAGCTGTGTGGGCAAAATTGTGAAAAAACAAAGACCTGTCAACCTTGATTTGCAGACGATACACTTTCCAGTCTCTGCAATAACCTCGATCTTGCACCGTGTCTCCGGCGTCATTACTTTCGTAGCAGTAGGAATTCTCCTCTGGTTGTTAGGAATGTCTCTCTCCTCGCAAGAAGGGTTTCAGCAAGCCGCCGATATTATGACGGGATTTTTCGCTAAGTTTATTGTGTGGGGCATTCTGACCGCACTGGCTTACCATATCTGTGGTGGTGTCCGTCATATGCTGATGGATTTCGGCTACTTGGAAGAAAACTTAGCGGTCGGTAGTCTCTCTGCCAAAGTGGCAATCGGGATTGCTGTTATTCTGTCGATTCTGGCTGGAGTACTGGTATGGTAAGTAACGCATCTGCATTGGGTCGCACGGGTATCCATGATTGGCTATTATTGCGCGCGTCCGCAATGATTATTGTTTTATATGTTCTTTATATGCTGGGCTTTGTCGTCACAACGCCGGATATCACTTATGAAGTTTGGCGGGGTTTCTTCGCCTCATCCATCACTAAAGTCTTCACTGTGTTGGCACTGTTTTCCATTCTGGCTCACGCTTGGATTGGTATGTGGCAAGTACTAACTGACTATGTAAAGCCGTTGGCACTGCGTTTAATGCTGCAATTGGCGATTATTGTTGCACTGATGGCTTACTTGATTTATGGAACAATTGTGGTGTGGGGGGTATAGATGAAGCTGCCAGTAAGAGAGTTTGATGCAGTCGTTATTGGTGCGGGTGGCGCTGGCATGCGCGCTGCACTACAAATTTCACAAATGGGATTATCTTGTGCTTTGATTTCCAAAGTATTCCCAACCCGTTCTCATACTGTATCTGCGCAGGGGGGGATCACCGTTGCGTTGGGTAATTCCCATGACGATAACTGGGAATGGCACATGTATGACACGGTGAAAGGCTCCGACTATATCGGTGATCAGGATGCGATTGAGCACATGTGTAAGACCGGGCCCGAGGCAATTCTGGAACTGGAACACATGGGGTTGCCATTTTCGCGTTTGGATGACGGTCGTATTTATCAACGTCCATTCGGTGGCCAGTCAAAAAACTTTGGTGGTGAACAGGCTGCACGTACCGCTGCTGCGGCAGACCGTACCGGGCATGCCCTGTTGCATACGTTGTATCAGCAAAACTTAAAAAATCACACCACTATTTTTTCTGAATGGTATTCGTTGGATCTGGTTAAAAATCAGGATGGCACTATTGTTGGTTGTACTGCTGTCTGTATTGAAACTGGTGAAGTGGTTTATTTCAAAGCGAAGGCAACTATTCTGGCAACAGGGGGGGCAGGTCGTATTTATCAATCAACAACTAACGCCCACATTAATACTGGTGATGGTGTCGGTATGGCATTGCGTGCGGGTGTACCTGTACAGGATATGGAAATGTGGCAATTCCACCCAACCGGTATTGCCGGGGCAGGTGTTCTGGTAACAGAAGGCTGCCGTGGTGAAGGTGGTTATTTGCTGAATAAAGATGGCGAGCGCTTTATGGAGCGTTACGCGCCAAATGCTAAAGATCTGGCTGGTCGTGATGTAGTGGCACGTTCCATTATGATCGAAATCCGCGAAGGCCGTGGTTGTGATGGTCCTTGGGGGCCGCATGCCAAGCTGAAACTGGATCATTTAGGCAAAGAGGTGCTGGAATCTCGTCTGCCGGGCATTCTTGAGTTATCCCGTACTTTCGCCCACGTTGATCCAGTAAAAGAACCTATTCCGGTGATTCCAACTTGCCACTATATGATGGGAGGAATCCCCACTAAAGTGACTGGTCAGGCACTGACTATTAACGAGAAAGGCGAAGATGTGGTTATTCCGGGCCTGTTTGCTGTCGGTGAAATTGCCTGTGTATCGGTTCATGGCGCAAACCGTTTGGGGGGTAACTCGCTGTTGGACTTAGTGGTGTTTGGCCGTTCTGCTGGTTTGCACCTGAAAGAATCGTTGATGGAGCAGGGGACTAGCCGTGAAGCCAGCGAATCGGATATTGAAATATCCTTGCAACGTCTGAACCGTTGGAATAGTACCCGTACGGGTGAAGATCCGGTTAAAATTCGTAAAGATTTGCAAGCGTGTATGCAGAACAACTTCTCGGTATTCCGTGAAGGTGATGCAATGGCGAAAGGGCTGGAAGAACTTAAAGTTATCCGTGAACGCCTGAAGAGTGCGCGTTTGGACGATACTTCCTTAGAGTTCAATACTCAGAGAATTGAGTGTCTGGAGCTTGATAACCTGATGGAAACAGCACTTTCCACTGCTGTTGCTGCTAATTTCCGCACTGAGAGCCGCGGTGCTCACAGCCGTTTCGACTATCCGGATCGTGATGATGCGAACTGGTTATGCCATACTCTCTATCTGCCGCAAACTGAGACCATGACTCGTCGTGATGTCAACATGCAGCCAAAACTGCGTGAAGCATTTCCGCCGAAAGCGCGTACTTACTAATGAGTTGCTGATAATCCAGTTGCGGAGGAATAGATTATGAAACTTGAATTTTCGATTTATCGTTACAACCCGGATGTTGACAGCGCTCCTCGTATGCAGGATTACACGCTGGAAGCAGAAGAAGGGCGTGACATGATGTTGCTGGATGCGTTGATCCAGCTTAAAGAGCAGGACCCAACACTCTCTTTCCGTCGTTCTTGCCGTGAAGGTGTTTGTGGTTCTGACGGCCTCAACATGAACGGTAAAAATGGTCTGGCCTGTATTACGCCTGTTTCGGCTTTACGGCGTGGTAGCAAGAAAATTGTTATCCGTCCGTTGCCAGGCTTGCCGGTTATTCGTGACCTGGTTGTAGATATGGGGCAATTCTATGCGCAATATGAGAAGATTCGCCCATATTTGCTAAATGACGGCAAAAACCCGCCGGCACGTGAACATTTACAATCGCCTGCACAAAGGGAAAAACTCGATGGTCTGTACGAGTGTATTCTGTGTGCTTGTTGTTCAACTTCTTGTCCGTCATTCTGGTGGAATCCTGATAAATTTATCGGACCTGCGGGCTTACTGGCAGCATATCGCTTCCTGATTGACAGCCGTGATACTGAAACGGCTTCACGATTAGACAAGCTGAATGATGCTTTCAGTGTTTTCCGTTGCCATAGCATCATGAATTGTGTCAGTGTGTGCCCCAAGGGGTTGAATCCAACAAAAGCTATTGGCCATATTAAGTCTATGTTGCTGAAACATAGTGCATAATAGGTCTGCCCTCCGCGAGATTTTCTCTGTGGAGGGCACAAAGAATTGAAGAATAATGAGTTGCCAACTGCTAATGATGACAAAAGCTTGAAGTGAGGAACCTTTAAAAACAGCCTAACCGTTTTTAAAGGTTCCTTGAAGGGTTCTGAAACCCAAAAGAGAACATGCATAAAGCACGTCCAAATGAACCTTTTATCGATACCGTATTTAAACGGTAATAGTTAACCACGGCGAAAACTAAAGCTTTTAAAGCTTAAGGGATCACAATGCAGAACGGCGCAATGAAGGACTGGCTGGATTCAAGCTTCCTGGCTGGTTCAAACCAGTCTTACGTAGAGCAGATCTATGAAGACTATATAACCGATCCAAACTCCGTTGATGCAAGTTGGAGAGAGATTTTCCAACAATTGCCGAATGCGGGACTCAGCGGTGAACAACTCCACTCGCAGACGCGTGATTACTTCCGCCGTCTTGCGAAAGATACTACGCGTTATCATTCCTCTGTCAGCGATCCGGCAATGGATGCAAAACAAGTTAAAGTTTTGCAGCTCATCAATGCATTCCGCTTCCGCGGTCATCAAAATGCGAACCTTGACCCGTTGGGATTATGGAAACAGGATAGTGTTCCTGATTTAGATCCTGCTTTCCATAATCTGACGGAAGCTGATTTTGCAGAGACATTTAACGTAGGTTCTTTTGCTATCGGTAAAGAGACGATGAAATTGGCTGATTTGTATGAAGCACTGAAACGCACTTATTGCGGTTCTATTGGTGCTGAATACATGCATATCACCAATACGGAAGAAAAACGTTGGATTCAGCAGCGTCTGGAATCTGTTACTGTCAATTCTCAGTTTAGCGTAGAGGAAAAGCAGCGTTTTCTGGCGGAACTGACGGCAGCCGAAGGTTTGGAGCGTTATCTGGGAGCGAAGTTTCCGGGAGCGAAACGTTTCTCTCTTGAGGGTGGTGATGCGCTTATCCCGATGTTGAAGGATCTTATCCGTCATGCGGGTAAACATGACACACGAGAAGTCGTACTAGGAATGGCTCACCGTGGTCGCCTCAACGTCTTGGTTAATATCTTAGGTAAAAAACCGGCAGATCTGTTTGATGAGTTTGCCGGTAAGCATAAAGAGCATCTTGGTACCGGTGACGTGAAATATCATCAAGGTTTCTCGTCTGATTTTGCTACTGAGGGTGCTAAGGTTCATTTGGCGTTAGCATTTAACCCATCTCACCTTGAGATTGTCAGCCCTGTGGTTATTGGTTCAGTACGCGCCCGCCGTGACCGTCTGGATGAAGGCCGCAGTAATATGGTATTGCCAATCACTATCCACGGTGATGCTGCTGTTACCGGCCAGGGAGTGGTGCAGGAAACCCTGAACATGTCTCAAGCTCGTGGTTATGAAGTGGGGGGTACAATTCGTATCATCATCAATAACCAGATCGGTTTCACAACGTCTAACCCGAAAGATGCCCGTTCAACACAATACTGTACTGATATTATCAAAATGGTACAGGCGCCGATTTTCCATGTTAATGCAGATGATCCAGAAGCGGTGGCATTTGTTACCCGTTTGGCGTTGGATTTCCGTAATACCTTCAAATGCGATGTGATGATCGATCTGGTCTGCTATCGCCGTCATGGTCATAACGAAGCTGATGAGCCAAGTGCCACTCAGCCAATGATGTATCAGAAAATTAAGAAACACCCAACGCCACGTAAAATCTATGGTGACAAGCTGGTGGCGGAAAAGCTGATATCAGTCGATGATGTGACTGAGATGGTTAACCTGTATCGTGATGCGCTCGACCGTGGTGATTGCGTCGTTGATGAATGGCGCTCAATGGGGCTGCATTCATTTACTTGGGAACCTTATCTTAATCA
Organism: Photorhabdus sp. S10-54; assembly: GCF_963878145.1. NCBI lineage: Bacteria > Pseudomonadati > Pseudomonadota > Gammaproteobacteria > Enterobacterales > Morganellaceae > Photorhabdus > Photorhabdus sp. S10-54. The sequence continues at coordinate 81,685 of NZ_CAWNXG010000003.1, forward strand.
CGAATGGGATGAAGAGTACCTGCATAAAGTTGATGTTAAGCGTTTACAAGATCTGGGCAGACGCATCAGTTCTGTCCCGGAAGAAGTGACAATGCACTCCCGTGTAGCGAAAATTTATAACGACCGTGCAGAGATGGCGAACGGTGATAAATTGTTCGATTGGGGTGCCGCAGAAACATTGGCCTATGCCACTTTGGTGGATGAAGGGGTTCCGGTACGTTTGTCTGGTGAAGATGCCGGCCGTGGTACTTTCTTCCATCGTCATGCAGTTATCCATAATCAGGCTAACGGTTCTGTTTATGTTCCTCTGGCGAACGTTCATAACGGTCAGGGAGCATTTAATGTTTGGGATTCTGTTCTGTCTGAAGAGGCGGTGTTGGCGTTTGAGTATGGTTATGCAACAACAGAACCTCGTGCTCTGACAATCTGGGAAGCTCAATTTGGTGATTTTGCCAACGGTGCACAGGTTGTTATTGACCAATTCATCAGCTCTGGTGAGCAAAAATGGGGCCGTATGTGCGGTCTGGTGATGTTATTGCCGCATGGTTATGAAGGGCAGGGGCCTGAACACTCATCAGCCCGTTTGGAGCGTTATCTTCAACTATGCGCAGAACAGAACATGCAGGTTTGTGTACCATCAACGCCAGCTCAGGTCTACCACATGCTTCGCCGTCAGGCTTTGCGCGGTATGCGTCGTCCGTTGATCGTTATGTCGCCAAAATCGCTGTTGCGTCATCCATTAGCCGTTTCCAGCCTGGATGAACTGGCTAATGGTAAATTCCAGACGGTTATTGGTGAAATTGATGAGTTTGATCCGAAAGGTGTTAAACGGGTTGTACTCTGCTCAGGTAAAGTCTACTACGACCTGTTAGAGCAACGCCGTAAAAATGAACAAACTGATGTCGCTATTGTGCGTATTGAGCAACTATATCCGTTCCCTCATCAGGATGTTCAGTCAACACTGGAACAGTATGCTCATGTACATGATTTTGTCTGGTGCCAGGAAGAGCCATTAAATCAGGGGGCCTGGTATTGCAGTCAGCACAACTTCCGTGAAGTGATCCCGTTCGGGGCTTCTTTACGTTATGCAGGTCGTCCTGCGTCTGCTTCCCCGGCAGTTGGATATACGTCAGTTCACCAGCAACAACAACAAGAGCTGGTTAATGACGCACTGAACGTTGAATAAATAAAGGATATAAAATGAGTAGCGTAGATATTCTGGTTCCGGATCTGCCTGAGTCTGTTGCTGATGCCACTGTGGCAGTTTGGCACAAAAAAGAGGGTGACCGTGTTGAGCGTGATGAAGTGCTGGTTGAAATCGAAACAGATAAAGTTGTGCTGGAAGTACCTGCCAGTGAAGCGGGTGTTTTAGAAGCTATTTTGGAAGTGAAAGATGCCACCGTTCTATCCCGTCAGCTTCTTGGTCGTATCCGTCTGGGCGATAGCACTGGCAAGCCGACAGAAATAAAAGAAAAAACAGAAGCAACTTTGGCGAAACGCCAGACTGCCGGTTTAGAAGAAGAGAGCAATGATGCGCTCAGCCCGGCGGTCCGCCGTTTGATTGCAGAGCATAATCTTGATGCTAAAGCGATTAAAGGCAGTGGTGTTGGTGGACGTATCGTCCGTGAAGACGTGGAAAAATACATGGCTGATAACGAAAAAGTGGCTAGCAAGCCAGCAGAAGCCCCTGTTTCTTCTGTCCAGGATTCTCTGTTGCCACACCGCAGTGAAAAACGTGTTCCAATGACTCGTCTGCGTAAACGTGTGGCTGAACGTCTGCTGGAAGCGAAAAACAACACGGCGATGTTGACAACATTTAACGAAGTTAACATGAAGCCAATTCAGGAAATGCGTAAGCAGTACGGTGAAGCGTTTGAAAAACGCCACGGTGTGCGTCTGGGCTTTATGTCTTTCTATGTGAAAGCCGTGGTTGAAGCACTGAAACGCTATCCAGAAGTGAATGCTTCTATTGATGGCGCTGATGTGGTTTACCACAACTATTTCGATATCAGTATTGCGGTATCGACACCACGTGGTCTGGTAACGCCAGTACTGCGTGATGCGGATGCGTTGAGCATGGCTGATCTCGAAAAACGCATTAAAGAGCTGGCTATCAAAGGCCGCGACGGCAAATTGACCGTTGAAGAGCTAACGGGTGGTAATTTTACCATTACCAATGGCGGTGTATTCGGCTCCTTAATGTCTACACCAATCATTAACCCACCACAGAGTGCGATTCTTGGCATGCATGCTATTAAAGATCGGCCAATGGCGGTTAATGGTCAGGTGGAGATCCTTCCAATGATGTACCTGGCACTGTCTTATGACCACCGTCTGATTGACGGGCGTGAGTCTGTAGGCTTCCTGGTGACCATCAAAGAAATGCTGGAAGATCCTGCACGTTTGCTGCTGGACGTATAGCAACATAATCAGGGCAGATATGCGCTAATATCTGCCCAGTCTGAAGTAAACAAATGTATATGAACAGCCAATCTTTAGAGATTGGCTATATCCAGAGCAACAAAAAAATAAGGGAGCAATTTGCTAATTTGCTCTTATCAGACTAACTATGGATAGAACATCATGAATTTACACGAGTATCAGGCAAAACAGCTTTTTGCACGGTATGGTTTACCCGCTCCGGCTGGTTATGCCTGCACGACACCGCGTGAAGCAGAAGAAGCTGCATCTAAAATCGGCGCTGGCCCTTGGGTGGTGAAGTGTCAGGTTCACGCTGGCGGTCGCGGTAAAGCGGGCGGCGTGAAAGTGGTTAACAGTAAGGAAGAAATTCGCGCTTTCGCTGAACAATGGCTGGGCAAACGTCTGGTCACTTACCAAACAGATGCGCAAGGGCAGCCTGTTCGTCAGATTTTAGTGGAAGCGGCAACTGATATTGCGAAGGAGCTGTATCTTGGTGCTGTGGTTGATCGTGGTACACGTCGTGTAGTGTTCATGGCTTCTACTGAAGGTGGTGTTGAAATTGAAAAAGTTGCGGAAGAGACCCCGGAGCTGATTCATAAAGCGATTATCGACCCACTAATTGGCCCTATGTCTTATCAGGGGCGTGAACTGGCATTTAAATTGGGTTTAACCGGTAAACAAGTCAGCCAGTTCACTAAAATTTTCTTAGGGTTGGCAAATCTGTTCCTGGAGCGCGATCTGGCTCTGGTTGAAATTAACCCATTGGTTATTACGACTCAAGGTGATTTGATTTGTCTGGATGGCAAATTAGGCGCTGATGGTAACGCACTGTTCCGTCAGGCTGAACTGCGTGAAATGCATGACCCATCTCAGGAAGATCCGCGTGAAGCTCAGGCGGCACAGTGGGAACTGAACTATGTCGCACTGGATGGCAATATTGGCTGCATGGTAAACGGTGCGGGCCTGGCAATGGGAACGATGGATATCGTTAAATTGCATGGTGGTGCGCCCGCTAACTTCCTTGATGTCGGTGGTGGCGCAACCAAAGAGCGCGTTACAGAAGCGTTTAAGATCATCCTGTCAGATGAAAATGTGAAAGCCGTATTGGTTAACATCTTTGGTGGTATTGTCCGTTGTGACCTGATTGCTGACGGTATTATTGGTGCGGTGGAAGAAGTGGGTGTTCACGTACCGGTTGTTGTTCGTTTGGAAGGGAACAATGCTGAGTTGGGAGCAAAAAAACTGGCTGACAGTGGTTTGAATATCATTGCTGCAACCAGCTTGACAGACGCAGCTAAGCAAGCAGTAGCAGCAGTGGGGGCAAAATAAATAATGTCTATTTTAATTGATAAAAACACCAAAGTTATCTGTCAGGGTTTCACTGGCAGCCAAGGTACTTTCCATTCAGAACAAGCGATTGCTTATGGTACCCAAATGGTTGGTGGGGTAACGCCGGGTAAAGGTGGTACTGAACATCTAGGGTTACCTGTTTTCAATACCGTTCGTGAAGCGGTAGACACAACAGGGGCAACGGCTTCTGTTATCTATGTTCCTGCGCCATTCTGTAAAGATTCTATTCTGGAAGCGATCGACGCTGGTATTAAACTGATCATCACGATTACTGAAGGTATCCCAACGCTGGATATGCTGGCGGTTAAAGTGAAATTGGATGAAGCAGGTGTGCGTATGATCGGCCCTAACTGTCCGGGAGTCATTACGCCAGATGAATGTAAGATCGGTATTATGCCGGGACACATTCATCAAGCAGGTAAAGTTGGCATTGTTTCCCGCTCAGGAACACTGACTTATGAAGCGGTAAAACAGACAACGGATGCCGGTTTAGGGCAATCTACCTGTGTTGGTATCGGTGGCGACCCAATTCCAGGTTCTAACTTCATTGATATTCTGAAACTGTTCCAGGAAGATCCGCAAACAGAAGCCATCGTAATGATTGGTGAAATTGGTGGAACGGCAGAAGAAGAAGCGGCGGCTTATATTAAAGAACACGTCACTAAGCCGGTTGTTGCTTACATCGCGGGTGTGACTGCACCAAAAGGTAAGCGTATGGGGCATGCTGGCGCCATCATTGCAGGTGGTAAAGGAACGGCGGACGAAAAATTCGCTGCTCTGGAAGCGGCTGGTGTGAAGACAGTTCGCAGTCTGGCAGACATCGGTGATGCAGTGAAGGATTTACTCGCTGGCAAGTAAGCATTGATAAGAGGTGCTTATCTATGAGGCCACTGTGAAGTGGCCTCAGACCGTTAAAAAGCTGGTTAAAAATAGTTTTTTAGCATCGAAAATTTCATAATTCATCTTTGCCGATTGATTTTTTCCATTGGATTTCAATATTGGATTTTAATGGGTGGATAAATGAATTGTGCAGCGTCCTCTTTACTACCGGGGATATTGGTATAAGAAAACATGACAGGAAATATGTTATCACCTTGCATTGTTACAATAGTAGCCTGTAGGTCTAGTATATATCTTTCGTTATTTTTCCAGCATACTGGTCCAAAATCAGCGTAACCTGTGTTTTTAGAAAAATCCCATGATAAATTTGTATTATTACCTTTGGCAGGATCATAATTGACCTTTGTATGTTTCCAAAATATATCTTTATCTATTCCTCTTGCTTTACATGCCCCCCCAGTATTAAGACCAATTAGTGTCAGATTTACCTCTGGTTTTACTTCCTGAACCGCTGTAGGCTTCCCTTTTTCATCAATCGCGATAGGGTTATTGAATGTGATATCACCTATTATTTCCAGCTTTATTGTTGGATTACCGGGTGATGTTGGACCATAATCGCATTCATTAGGAGTTCCTGGTTCAGGGTTTGCTCTATTCAAGCAGACGATTACCGGTTTCGTTAATGGATTCTTTACATGAGTTGGTGCTGTGTTGTTCATCTTATAAGGTTGAAAGTATTTAAGAGGAGGATCGTCAAAGCCTGTCAGTGTATTTGACTTAATTAATATAGGTCCTTGAGGAGTGAGAGATATCCCGTTTTTTTTCCCCTGGAAACTAGCAACAGCCTGAATAGAATCAAATTGCTTCAAGTTAGAAAAATTATATTTGTTAGTGGATATTAGAAAGTACCGTAAATCTGTGCCGCTTATATTTCTGTCTGTGTATGCGATTTTTTTAGTATTCCCATTTTTATCTTTTCCAAAAATTGAGAGAGAAATTTGTAGCGATTTTTGGCTTAAAGTATTGGAATCAAGAAGATATAGGGAGCCAAAAGATTCAGCTGAAATTGATTTGGAATCTTCAGAGAATACTATTCTAGGATTACCAAAATAATTTGTTGGCTCTGTAGGCGATTTTGGTATTTCAAGTGATTCCCCTTGCTTAAATATTGCCTTTTGGTTCGCTTTCATAGTCTCGATATCTTTAAAAATATCAGGATGTTTTTGTTTTGTAACACCATGGGAATGTAATAATGCGATATATCCTTTCTCATTTTCCGGTTTAGTTAAATTGATCACTGTAGGTTTATTAGGTTCAATCTTCTCTAATAGCTGAGATATAGCCTGATTGTCCTCGGCAGATAACTTAATTTCGGTATCCGCAAAGCTGGATATTATCGGGGAAAACATCATGATGAAAAAAATAAATATTTTGTTATATAGAGTCATAATTTTATTCCATGAAATAATAGAGGGTTTGTAAGCCATGAATAATACATGTTTTATATGATATCCATGGTATACCAATATAATATTGAAGCTTCACTATACATTGAGTCTTAAACAGAAGTGTGATAATACCGTAAGTTCATCTTGAATGTTATGAGCCAGCATAATAATTCCTCCGGTTAGATAAATGGCTGTAAGAATATATATATAATATTCTGGTATTATAGGAAAAAACGAACACTAAAGATAGTATTATAGTTAATAGTTATTTGTGAAAAATTGTCAAACTTCTTATGTCAAATTTTCATTGACTGGATTTCATTCTCAGAGATAAAAATAACACAAATGCGCTACTTAGAAATTAGTGCTGACTAAAAAAGCCAGCACTTTGTCATTAATCTGAGATATTAATTTGATATCGACACTTTTCTTTGCAGGTTATTATCACCGACCAAAATGCCACCGGCAAAAAGCACAGCATCTTCAGGTAATAATTCATTTTGGCTATCTGTATTTTCTAAGACAAAATTATACACGTTTGATGGTTCTGATTTTCTCTGTTTAACTGAGGTAAGGGTAGTCTGACCCTCACGTGTATGTATTGTATCACCGTCCTTAAGGTCTTCGGCTTTGACTATTCCTCGTAATGTTGAGACAGGATGTGTTGGCGTCAGTGAAACCTGTTCACCGTTATTGTAAATTAAATCAATAAATTCAGTATCGTGACCGACAATACGGCTTTTTACTTGCAAGATACCTCCTTGTTTTGTTAAAACTTTATCGCCAGGGCGTATATTTTCAACTTGCCATTTTGAGCCGTCAGCCATATCTATTAATGTGCCTTCAGCAATACAACCATATTGGATTTGAATGGGTGGATAAATGAGTTGTGACGCGCTCTTCTCACTACCGGGGTTATTGGTATAAGAAAACAGGACAGGAAATACGTTATCACCTTGCACTGTTATAATAGTAGCCTGTAGGTCTAGTATATATCTTTCGTTATTTTTCCAGCATATTGGTCCAAAATCAGCGTAACCTGTGTTTTTAGAAAATTCCCATGATAAATTTGTATTATTGCCTTTAATACGATCATTATTGACTTTTTTATGTTTCCAAAATATATCTTCATTTATATCTCTTGCTAATTTACATGCGCCGCCAGTATCGAGACCGACCAGTGTCAGATCTATCGCTGGTGAAATCCCTTGAGCTGCTATAGGTTTCCTATTTTTATCAATGGCGATAGGGTTCTTGAATGTAACATTACCTATTATTTCCAGCTTGATGGTTGACTGATCATTTGGTTTACCTGGCGACGTAGGACCGTAATCACATTCACTAGGAGCTCCTGGTTCAGGGTTTGCTCTATTTAAGCAAACGATTATCGGTTTCTCGTTCTCTGGTGAATTATTTACATAAACTGGCGCATTGTTTTCCATACTTTGAGGGAAAAAGTTGCTAAAAGAATCTTCAAGGTCTTGCAGCGGCAGTGACTTCTCTACTATTGGCGCGTTATTGAGTGGTATCCCATTTATTTCCCCTTGGAAAAAGGAAATAGCTTGATACGTATTACCATGTTGTCCAGAGGTAGCAAAATTATATTCTGGGGTGGATAGTACAAAGTTCCGTACCCCATTATTCTTTGTACTTTCTCGTACGGATACATGTAGTGTTTTAACATCCTGGTTGTCAGAGCTAATAATTGAGAGGCCGCCCTGTAACTTTGCCTTTCCAGCGTTAGTTTCAATTGTATTGCTGTTTGAAATATTATAACCAGGGAAATATAGGGAAGCAAAAACAGTAGCTGAAATTGATTTGTTATTCTCGTAGAATACTATTCTAGGATGACTAATGTAATTTTTTGGCTTTATAACCGAATCTTGTATTTCAAGTCGTTGTCCATTTTTAAGTAATGCATTTTGGTGTGCTTTCATAGTTTCGATGTCTTCAAAAATATCAGGATGTGTCTGTTCTGTAATATTATGGGATTTTAATAATGCGATATATCTTTTCTCGTTTTGCGGTTGAGTTAAATCGATCAATGTGGGTTGATTAGGTTCAAGACTATTTAATAACTGAGACATAGCCTGGCTTTCTTCGGCAGATAGCTTAATTTTGGTATCAGCAAAGCATGATATTATAGGGGAAAATAGCATGATGAAAAAAACAAGTGCTCTGTTGTATAGAGTCATAATTTTATCCTGTGAAATAATATAGTTTTGTAAGTAATTAATTACATATGCTTTATTTTTTAGTCAATATAATATTAATGCATTACTTCTTTAAACTGATAATTTGCAATTTTTTTAATTTATTTTTGAAATTATGAGTAAGATGAGTAGTAAAGATTCTTACTATAGCAACTGACTGCCTTCTGAAAAATTACACTTATTAGTTGAATCCGCCATATATAATATTTTAAAAGCATAGGAAGAATAGATACTAAAGGTGGTGCTATAATCGTTTATATAATTAATAGTTCTTTATAAAAGATTGTCAAGTTTCTCATATCAGATTGTTAACAAATACCACTATTTTTCTCGTGGGACTTTTATTAAGTGCTATTGCAGTATTCTTCTAGCTTTCATTCTAGAGAAAACCGGTTGACATTGTAGGGAGAAAAGAAGTACGCCCGGTAAAGGAGACGATAGAACAGAGTCTTATGGCTGTTTTTCGTTGGCTGGATTTCATTCTCAACTATAAAAATAATACAAATGCGTTACTTAGAAATTAGTGCTGACTAAAGAAGCCAGCACTTTGTTATTAATCTGAGATATTAATTTGATATCGACACTTTTCTTTGCAGGTTATTATCACCAACCAAAATGCCACCGGCAGAAAGCACAGCATCTTCAGGTAATAATTCACTTTGGCTATCTGTCTTTTCTAAGACAAAATTATACACGTTTGATGGTTCTGATTTTCTCTGTTTAACTGAGGTAAGGGTAATTTGGCCATCAAGTGTATGTATTGTATCACCGGCCTTAAGGTCTTCGGCTTTGACTATTCCCTGTGATGTTGAGACAGGATGAGTTGGCGTCAGTGAGATCTGCTCACCATTATTGTAAATTAAATCAATAAATTCAGTATCGTGACCGACAATACGGCTTTTTACTTGTAAGATACCTCCTTGTTTAGTTAAAACTTTATCGCCTGGGCGTATATTTTCAACTTTCCATTTTGAGCCGTCAGCCATATCTATTAATGTGCCTTCTGCAATGCAACCATATTGGATTTGAATGGGTGGATAAATGAATTGTGAAGCGTCCGCTTTACTACTGGGGTTATTGGTATAAGAAAATAGGACAGGAAATGCGTTATCACCTTGCATTGTTACAATAGTAGCCTGTAGGTCTAGTATATATCTTTCGTTATTTTTCCAGCATACTGGTCCAAAATCAGCGTAACCTGTGTTTTTAGAAAAATCCCATGATAAATTTGTATTATTACCTGTGGCAGGGTCACTAGTGACTTTTGTATGTTTCCAAAATATGCCTTCATCTATTCCTCTTACTTTACATGCCCCTCCAGTATTAAGACCAATTAGTGTCAGATCTGCTTTTGGTTCGATTCCCTGAACTGCTGTAGGCTTCCCTTTTTCATCAACTACGATAGGGTTATTGAATGTAACATTACCTGCTATTTTCAGATTGATATTTGGATTACCGGGTGATGTTGGACCATAATCGCATTGACGAGGAGTTCCTGGTTCAGGGTTTGCTCTATTTAAGCAAACGATTACCGATTGCGTTAATGGATTCTTTACATGAGTCGGCGCGTGGTTATTCATTGTGTGAGGCTGAAAGAGTTTAAAAGGATTTTCTAAGTCTGTCAGTGTATTTGACTTAATTAACATTGGTTTAGGAGGGTTAGATATCCCGTTTTTTTTCCCTTGGTAACGGACAACAGCATAAATAGAATCAAGTTGCTTCAAGGCAGTAAGATTATATTCCTCGGTACTTATTAAAGAGTCCCGTACTTCTGTGTCGATTGCCGTTTTATGTGCGTACATGTGGGTTGCTTTGAACTTCCCCTTTTTGTCTATGCCAACAACTGTGATGCCACTTTGTGACGATGTCTCTTGAGCGTCAGTTTTAATGGTATCTTTGCTTAAAGTAGTAACAGGAGGAAAATATATGGAACTAAAAGCTTGAGCTGAAATTGATTTGGAATCTTCGGAGAATACTATTCTGGGAGTACCAAAATAATTTTCTGGCTCTGTAGGCGAGTTCTCTAATTCAAGCGATTTTCCACTCTCACGTGTTAGCTTCTTCATAAGCTCGATATCTTCAAAAATCTCAGGATGTGTCTGTTTTGTAACACCTTGGGATTTTAATAATGCGATATATCCGTTCTCATTTTCCGATTTAGTTAAATCTATCAATGTCGGTTTATTAGGTTCAATTTTCTCTAATAGCTGAGATATAGCTTGAAGTTCCTTGTCAGATAACTTAATTTCGGTATCCGCATAGCTGGATATTATCGGGGAAAACATCATGATGAAAAGAATAAATATTTTTCTGTATAGAGTCATAATTTTATTCCATGAAGTAATAGAGGATTTGTAAGCAATAACTCACATATATCTTGTGTGCGAGTCACGGCATATCAATAATAATATTAAAATATTACTATTCACTGAATCTTAAACTGATAGTGATAGTGATAGTGATAGTGATAGTATGTTAATATTGTAATTTCATTTGTAAGTTATGATTAAGGCAAATAGTAGATATGCATAAGAATCTCTCCAGTTAAATAAACAGTTGCAAGAATATATATATCATTCTGGTATTACAGAGTAAAAGGAATACTAAATAAAGATGGTATTATAACTAATAGCCCTTTGTAGAAAATTGTCAAGTTTCCCATGTCAAGTTGTTAACAAACTCCACTATTTTTCTTGTAGAGATTTTTTTAACTTCATATTGTTTCGCATCGGCAAAGCTTCATTTCTATCCACAGGAATCTGCGATAAGCTGGATGTCTCACTCACTACAGGCATAAAAAAACATGGAGTGATGCTGAATCTCAGTTACCAATCTTGAAGTTTAAATAAAATAAGATACGGGGCCATACGGCCCCGTGTTACTACAATGTATCGTCAGAAACGCGGGTACTCTCTATTTCTTCCTGTAACTTGTTTCGTTTCAAGTTCCAGAGTGAATCTTCTGACATTTGGACACGAATATCTAAACGACAATATTCGGGAATATCACAGGGTTCCCCGTCTTGGTAGAACACCTGTTTGCCATCATCATCAACAGATTTGAGCCGCCAGTTCTGAAATTTCTCAGGTAAATGCGAATGTTGGCGGTGACAGACTTCAATGATAATAGAACCATCAGGTTGGATATGATCGTCAACGAAAATCAATTCAAGATTATTATTGTTTTGGGGAACAGAAATACCGCCATGCACACCCCAGGCGCCATCAGTGTTATAGCCTGAGATATTTGATATACGGTATATTCCTGTTTCTTCTTTCCTTACTTCTGCACCTTCTGATTCTTCGTTAGTTGAAAATGTGCCATCAGGATAGATTTCTATTATCGGAGAGGATATTTTTAGGTATCCATTAAAATCTGGTTTGGCATTAAGATTGTCCCAAAATTTACGTGTCAGTTTATAATATTCATTTATATGATCTGTACGATATGTATCGCCAAAATGGGTAAAAATCAGCCTGTGGCTCCATACATCGTCTTCCTCTTCGCTTGATTTACCATTTATATTGCTAATTCTTAATTGAACGCCACCATTGCCACGTGGCAGCCCATATTTAGTCAGGAACAACGCGGAGGGGTTAAACCCGGAACAACCATTATGTAGATTTTCCAATCCATCTAGATCACCGTGTTTCATTGAATGTATTACATTATCTGTTGATATCGCTCTTACATCCTCAGCATCAATAGTAATATCCCCGGTTAATGCTTTCCCATTTATTGTTCGGGTGTTGGGTACTTTTTCATTAATATTTTCACGCAATGAATTTATTTCTTTCTGAACAAGCTTTTGCGTTGCTGCCAGCGTGTCATTATCGCCAGGATCATTTGTTAGTTGAACAACACCTTTTTGTGTTAACGAAGCACTGGGAAGATCTGTATCTGTTGATATCGCTCCTACATCCTTAGCATTAATAGTAATATCCTCGGTTAATGCTTTCCCATTTATTGTTCGGGTGTTGGGTACTTTTTCATTAATATTTTCACGCAATGAATTTATTTCTTTCTGAACAAGCTTTTGCGTCGCTGCCAGCGTGTCATTATCGCCAGGATCATTTGTTAGTTGAACAACACCTTTTTGTGTTAACGAAGCACTGGGAAGATCTGTATCTGTTGATATCGCTCCTACATCCTTAGCATTAATAGTAATATCCCCGGTTAATGCTTTCCCATTTATTGTTCGGGTGTTGGGTACTTTTTCATTAATATTTTCACGCAATGAATTTATTTCTTTCTGAACAAGCTTTTGCGTCGCTGCCAGCGTGTCATTATCGCCAATTTCATTTGTTAGTTGGACAATTCCTTTTTGTGTTAATGAGGCATTGGGAATATCTGTTGTGATTTTTTTTTCTAATGCTTTATTTAATTGGTTAATAAGTTTAGCTATATTTCCATCATCCAGAACATCATCACCAGATTGTGTTGCAATAAAATCAGCCACCACTGATGATATGGTTGACGATTGACGTAATGCTTTATTTAAATCATGAGTGATAATTTTTTCATTTTCAAAACCACGATCTAAATTGTTACTTGTTTCATACATTTGTTGGCTCAACACATTAGCATTATTGCCGATAGAAAAAGCTTTAAAATCATTTTTTATATTCATATTCATTCCTTAAATCAAATAACATTATTTTATAGTCAACATATTGAATTATTGAAAAATACTTCAATAATTCATATCAATTACAGTCTAGTTCAGTTAATTAATAATTAAATTCTCTTATGCCTTAAAGGATTAACTATTTTTAGTTAATTGGTGAAAATGAAAAATTCAACATCTGAAAGCTATTGTTTTCTCTCTCAATTTCTTATTGTAAGCCATCCTCAATAATATCCGTGTTATCTAATAATTAATTTACAGTGAAAAGTTTGATTTTATATTAAATGACCAGAAAAAATAATTATTCATTTAATGTTTGATGCCAAAGAAACATCAGCCCGACTTGGTAATACCAAATACCTTTTCCAGTACAGTAACTTTTTTTCAGCTTCCGACAGCATCTCAGTTATGGTGGTGAATAGCACGAGCCTGGAAGAGCCAGTCTGTGGGAGCCGGAAAAAAGGCATTTTGGTCATTACCTGCTGGTACGCGCAGTTTTTCTGTTATGTAAAATATTTTTACACAATTATTGTTGGACTGTGTAACTTAAGATACTAAGTCGTTTAGCTGAGTTTGAAGAGATTTATTGTTAAGAGGGAAGTTTAGTTCTCTAGCTGCGTGTCATTATGCTATCTGAATGACAGCTAAATGGTGGTGATCTCACTGTTAATGCAAAGTTAATAATAATATTTTCTTAAGGATCAAAATAAGAAGCTAATTTTAAAAGCCATTTCACAGCAATATAGAAATCAATATTTATCTAAATAAACAAATAATTAACAATATATCAACCAAAATGAAATAATAGACAAAGTAATTAACACTAACCAGAAAAAGATACCTAAAATCAAGTTATTACTATAGCATTATTGTTTTAATTTGCTTAAATTGACTTGGATCAAGTTAATTCCCATTAAACAATGACCGCAATTCTTGACCTATATTCAGAATTCTAATCTGAATCACGTAAAACCTATTTATTGTATGGGAATATAAGCGTACTATACTATTAGTCTAATTAGTTTTTAATTTACTTGGTTATGAGTTGTTATTTTAAAGGCATTTATTGCTGGTAGTTACGAGGCTTCCACATGAGTACTTTGAGAAAAGTGCTTATATGAAGTCAGGTTGCCGCAAGTCGGTGTCTTCCTGCTAGGAGCAAGGAGTCAAGATGTTTGATATTGTCGAACTGTCACGATTACAGTTTGCCTTAACTGCAATGTATCACTTTCTATTCGTTCCACTAACGCTTGGTATGGCGTTTTTGCTGGCGATCATGGAAACGGTATATGTGCTCTCTGGTAAACAAATTTATAAAGATATGACAAAATTCTGGGGCAAGTTATTTGGTATTAACTTTGCTCTGGGGGTTGCAACAGGGTTGACTATGGAGTTCCAGTTCGGGACTAACTGGTCATATTTCTCTCACTATGTCGGTGACATTTTCGGTGCGCCTCTGGCGATTGAAGGCCTGATGGCGTTCTTCCTGGAGTCTACATTCGTAGGCTTGTTCTTCTTCGGTTGGGATCGTCTCAGTAAGACACAACATCTGGCGGTAACTTGGTTGGTCGCATTAGGATCTAACTTCTCTGCACTTTGGATTTTGGTTGCTAACGGTTGGATGCAAAACCCAATTGCTTCTGATTTCAACTTTGAAACCATGCGTATGGAGATGGTAAGTTTCTCTGAACTGGTGCTGAACCCGGTTGCTCAGGTGAAATTTGTTCATACCGTTGCCGCGGGTTATGTGACCGGGGCGATCTTCGTTCTCGGTATCAGCTCTTACTACCTGCTTAAAGGCCGTGATATTCCATTTGCCAAACGTTCATTTGCGATTGCTTCAAGCTTTGGTATCGCGGCTGTGCTGTCTGTTATTATATTGGGCGATGAATCTGGTTACGAAATGGGCGATGTACAGAAGACTAAGCTGGCCGCCATCGAAGCTGAATGGGAAACCCAACCACCGCCGGCCGCTTTTACACTGATAGGTATCCCGGATCAGGATAAAATGGAAAACAAATATGCCATTCAGATCCCTTATCTTATGGGGCTGATTGCTACCCGTTCTGTTGATACTCCGGTCATTGGTCTGCGTGATTTGATGGACCAGCACGAGCAGCGTATTCGTAATGGTATAAAGGCTTATCATCTGTTGGAAGAGTTGCGTGCAGGTAACACCGACCCGACTGTTCGTATTGCATTCAATGAGAATAAACAAGATCTGGGTTATGGCATGTTGCTGAAACGTTATACCAGCAAAGTGACTGATGCCAGTGAAGAACAAATCAAAGCAGCCGCAAAAGATTCTATTCCTCGTGTTGCGCCGCTCTATTTTGCATTCCGTATCATGGTTGCGGCCGGCTTCCTGATGTTATTGTTGATCGGTCTGGCGTTTTGGAGTGTTATCCGTGGCCGCATTGGTAAACAAAAATGGTTACTGCGCGCCGCCCTGTACAGTATTCCATTGCCGTGGATTGCCATAGAATCAGGTTGGTTTGTGGCGGAATATGGTCGTCAACCGTGGGCGATTGGTGAAGTTCTGCCAACGGCGGTGGCGAGTTCCAATTTAACTGCCGGCGATATCTTGTTCTCTATGGCGCTGATTTGTGGCCTTTATACCTTATTCCTGATTGCAGAAATGTTTTTGATGTTCAAATTTGCCCGCCTTGGCCCAAGTAGCCTGAAAACGGGTCGTTACCATTTTGAACAGAAAACAACTTCAGCACCCGATGCTCAGTAAACAGGAGTCCACTTATGTTTGATTATGAAGTACTACGATTTATATGGTGGCTACTGATTGGTGTATTGCTAATCGGTTTTGCGGTAACTGATGGTTTTGATATGGGAGTCGGTATCCTATTACGTATCATCGGCAAAAACGATACTGAGCGTCGCATCATGATTAACTCAGTGGCGCCGCATTGGGATGGTAACCAGGTTTGGCTGATTACTGCCGGTGGAGCGCTGTTCGCCGCATGGCCGATGGTTTATGCCGCGGCATTCTCTGGCTTCTATGTTGCTATGATCTTGGTGTTATCTGCGTTGTTCTTTCGTCCGGTTGGTTTTGATTACCGCTCCAAACTGGAAAGCCGCAAGTGGCGTAACATGTGGGATTGGGGAATATTTGTCGGTAGCTTTGTTCCACCATTAGTTATCGGTGTGGCATTCGGTAATTTATTACAGGGGGTGCCGTTTAACGTTGATTCCCAACTCCGTCTGTTCTATACCGGCTCCTTTTTTGGATTGCTCAACCCGTACGGTTTATTGGCGGGAATTATCAGCTTGATGATGATTGTGACTCAGGGGGCAACTTATCTGCAAATGCGTACTACGGGTGAGCTACGTCTGCGTTCTCGTGTCGCAACTTATCTCTGTGCGCTGGTGACAATGGTGGCTTTCCTGTTGGCAGGTGTATGGCTGATTTATGGTATTGATGGCTATGTTGTGACTGGCGGTTTGGATACAATGGCTCAGTCTAATCCGTTACATAAAGAAGTCGCTCATCAGGCGGGTGCCTGGTTGACTAACTTTAACAACTATCCGTGGTTGTGGGTACTACCGGCACTGGGTGTGGCTTCGCCTTTGCTGACGATGCTGATGACGCGTATGAATAAAGCTGGGTGGGCGTTCCTGTTCTCTTCACTGACAATTGCTGGCATCATTCTGGCCTGCGGTGTAACGATGTTCCCATTTGTGATGCCTTCAATCACTGATCCTAACGTCAGCCTGACGATGTGGGATGCCACTTCAAGCCTGATGACGCTGCGTGTCATGTCTGTAGTTGCATTGATTTTTGTCCCAATTGTTCTAGGATATACCATTTGGTGTTACTACAAAATGTTTGGGCGTTTGGATAAAAGCTTTATTGAAGATAACAAACATTCACTGTACTAAGGAGCATAAAGCATGTGGTATTTTGCTTGGATTCTCGGAACGCTCTTGGCGTGTAGTTTCGCTATAATCGCAGCCTTGGCGCTTGAGCATAATGAAGAAGAAAAAGCCGCTAAAAATGGCGAGAAGTCGTGTTGATAGATAAATATTATCGGCTAATGGATAAAGGTCCTGTACGGGGCCTTATCCTTATTATGGCATTAGTGTTTGCGGCTTGTGTATTCTGGGACCCTACTCGTTTTGCGGCTAACACCAGTTCATTGCAGATTTGGCAAAGTATTTTGCTAATATGGTCTGTATGTACAGGTGTGACTTTCGGGGTGGGTTTTCAGCCAAGAAATATTGTCTGGCGTATCTTTTTCTCTCCTCTGCCGGCATTCTTGATTTTGATTTGGGGTTTGTATCATTTCTTTGTGCGTTAATTTTGCATGTTATGGGGCTTTTAACCCATAAATTTTTTATTTGCACATTATTCCAAAGCCGCATTGTCTTAAGTATAGTGGCAGCGTTAATTCGCCTTATGTAGGATTGAAAGTGAGTAATACGTTGTTCCGGTGGCCCATTCGTATTTATTACGAAGATACAGATGTGAGTGGGATAGTTTATAATGGCCGTTATGTTGTCTTTTATGAAAGAGCACGTACTGAGATGTTACGTCAGCATGGAATTCATCAACAGCGTTTACTTGATGAACAAATTGCCTTTGTTGTTCGGCGTATGATGGTTGATTACCGAGCCCCGGCCCGGCTTGATGATATGTTGGAGGTGCAGAGTGAAATTACGGATATTCGTAGAGCGTCTTTGACATTTATTCAACGCATTGTTGATGGAAATGGAACAATTATTAACAGCGCAGAAGTTTTAGTCGCCTGCGTGAATACATCTCAAATGAAGCCAATTGCGCTTCCAAAGTCTATTGTCGCGGAGTTTAAGCAGTGACTGACATGAACATTCTAGATTTATTCCTGAAAGCGGGCCTTTTGGTGCAGCTGATCATGCTTATTTTGATCTGCTTTTCCGTTGCTTCATGGGCGATCATTATTCAAAGGACCAAAATTCTCAATGCAGCAACTCGAGAAGCGGAAGCGTTTGAAGATAAATTCTGGTCGGGTATTGAATTATCACGCTTATATAAGGAAAGTCAGTCGCGTCGAGATTCTTTAGGTGGAACAGAACAAATTTTTTATTCTGGATTTAAAGAATTTGCCCGTCTGCGCCATGCAAATAATCATGCTCCAGAAGCGGTAGTAACAGGGGCTTCGCGTGCAATGCGTATCTCAATGAATCGTGAATTGGAATCGCTGGAAAGTCATATTCCATTCTTGGGGACAGTTGGCTCAATTAGTCCATATATCGGTCTATTTGGTACAGTTTGGGGGATCATGCATGCATTTATCGCGTTAGGTGCGGTAAAACAGGCCACTCTCCAAATGGTAGCGCCGGGTATTGCAGAAGCGTTGATTGCAACGGCGATTGGTCTGTTTGCGGCGATTCCGGCAGTTATGGCATACAACCGCTTGAATCAGCGTGTTAATAAGCTGGAGCAAAATTACGATAACTTTATGGAAGAGTTTTTGGCTATTTTGCATCGTCAGGCTTTCGCTGCTGAAAATAAAGCAGAGAACAAATAGTAGGAGAGGCTATGGCACGCACTCGTAGTCGCAAGCGTGAGCTGAAATCCGAAATCAATATCGTTCCCTTACTGGACGTATTGCTGGTTCTGTTGCTTATTTTTATGGCAACAGCGCCGATTATCACTCAAAGCGTAGAGGTTGATCTGCCGGATGCGGTAGATTCTAAAACGGTTTCTAACTCTGATAATCCACCGGTAATCGTGGAGGTTTCTGGTGTTGGTCAGTACACCATGATAGTTAACCATGAACGATTGGAATTATTGCCTGAGCCGCAGATTATTGCGGAAGCGCAGGCACGAATAAAAGAGAATCCAAAAACCGTTTTCTTGATCGGTGGTTCGAAAGAAGTGCCTTACGATGAGATTATTAAGGCACTCAACATGCTGCATCAGGCAGGTGTGAAATCCGTTGGCTTAATGACTCAGCCTATCTGAGTTTGGCCGGCAGTTGCTGTTATTTGAAGATCTTGGATATCGAGCGTGGGAAAGACAAACGGGCAAAACAATAAATTAAATCGCGCTGTTATCGTTTCGGTTGTGTTGCATATTATTTTGATTGGGTTACTTATTTGGGGTTCCCTGACACGAAAAACTGAAATGGGTGGTGGTGGTCAGGAAGGTTCTGTTATTGATGCTGTTATGGTCGATTCGAATGCGGTAGTACAACAGTACAATCAACAGCAACAACAACAGGCTGATGCTAAGCGTGCAGAACAGTTACGAAAGAAGAAAGCCGAACAGCAGAGCGCTGAATTAAGGGAAAAACAGGCTGAAGAACAGGAACGTTTAAAAGCGGTAGAAGAAGAGCGAATTAAAGCGCAACAGGCAGCGGAAGAACAGAAAAAGCAGGCTGTAGAGGCAGCAAACAAAGCCCGTGAAGAGCAAAAACAGGCAGAAGAAGCTGCGGCAAAGGCTAAGGCTGAAAAAGAAAAACTGATTAAAGAGCAGGCTGAGGCACAGAAGAAAGCCGAAGCTGAAGCTAAGAAAGCGGCTGCTGCTAAACAAAAAGCTGTGGAAGAAGCGAAAACCAAAGCAGAAGCTGAGGCTAAAGCAGAAGCCAAGGCTGAAGCGGATGCTAAAGCCAAAGCTGAGGCAGATGCAAAGGCTAAAGCCAAGGCCGAAGCTGACGCTAAGAAAAAAGCTGCTGCGCAAGCCGCTAAACAGGAAAGTGAAGTTGATGACTTACTGGGTGGCTTAACTTCCAATGCACCGAAACAGCAGGGAGGGGCTTCTGCCGCCGGTAAAGGTGGCGGTAAGAAAAGTGGCGCTTCAAATGCTGACATTAATAACTATCTGGGGCAGATCCAGATAGCGATACAGAATAAGTTTTACGATCCAAGCATGTATCGTGGGCGTACCTGTGCATTACGGATTAAACTTGCTCCTGATGGCTTGTTAATTGATGTAAAGTCAGAGGGGGGAGACCAGGCGTTGTGCCAAGCGGCGGTAGCGGCGGCTAAACAAGCGAAAATTCCGAAACCGCCAAGCAAGGAGGTTTATGAAGCGTTTAAAAACGCGCTGCTTGATTTCAAACCTCAATAAAGTTGTTATTTAGAAGTTGTTAATAACAAACAAAACCATTCAATGTTATTAAGCTATCTGGTTTTGTTTGTTGACGTTTGTTAATATTCTGCGAATTATTGCGACTATTCCATCGTGATAAGGGAGAGATTAATGAGGCAGGCTTTTAAAGTAGTACTAGGCATTTTAATGTTGTGGGCCACGGTTGCTTACGCAGAAGTTCGTATCGAGATCACCCAAGGTGTCGATTCTGCACGTCCTATTGGCGTTGTCCCCTTTAAATGGACTGGAGCGGGTAATGCACCGGAAGAGATAGGGGTGATCGTTGGCGCTGATCTTCGCAACAGCGGTAAATTTAACCCTATTGATATTGGCCGTATGCCACAGCAACCAACGACGGCATCTGAGGTAACACCTGCTGCATGGTCGGCGTTGGGGATTGACGCTGTTGTTGTTGGGCAGATTCAACCAAGCGCAGATGGTGGTTTTTTGATCTCTTATCAGTTGGTTGATACTTCGAGTGCTCCGGGTACAGTACTTGCTCAGGATCAGTTTAAAGTGACCAAACAATGGTTGCGTTATGCTGCGCATACAGCCAGTGATCAAGTATTTGAAAAACTGACGGGCATCAAAGGCGCATTCCGTACTCGTCTGGCTTACATTGTAAAGACTAATGGCGGTAAATATCCGTATGAACTGCGTGTATCTGATTACGATGGTTACAACCAGTTCACTGTTCACCGTTCGCCAGAACCGTTGATGTCGCCGGCATGGTCTCCTGATGGCGCCAAACTGGCTTATGTGACATTTGAAAGTGGCCATTCTGCCTTGGTTATTCAAACTTTGGCGAGTGGTGAAGTACGTCAGGTTGCTTCCTTCCCGCGTCATAACGGTGCACCTGCATTTTCCCCTGATGGCAGTAAATTGGCATTTGCTCTGTCTAAATCGGGTAGTTTGAATCTTTACGTGATGGATTTGAGTTCGTCTCAGATTCGTCAGGTTACAGATGGCCGCAGTAACAATACTGAGCCAAGTTGGATGCCGGATAGCCAGACTTTGGTTTATACCTCTGATCAGGGTGGCCGTCCACAGTTATACAAAATCGATATTAATGGCGGTGCTCCGCAACGCCTCACTTGGGAAGGCACACAAAACCAGGATGCTGATGTAAGCGCGGATGGTAATTTTGTGGTGATGGTCAGCTCAGAGAGTGGTAAGCAGCACATAGCTAAACAAGATCTGGCAACGGGAGCCGTTCAAATTTTGACGGACACGTTCCTGGATGAAACGCCGAGTATCGCACCTAACGGCACTATGGTGATTTATAGCTCCACCCAAGGGTTGGGGACTGTATTGCAGCTAGTTTCGACTGACGGGCGTTTCAAAGCGCGTCTTCCGGCAACCGATGGACAGGTAAAATTTCCTGCCTGGTCGCCGTATCTGTGATGCATAATAATATGTATGGCAAATTTTAAAAGGATCAAAGAGATGCAACTGAACAAAGTGCTAAAAGGGCTGATGTTAGCTTTACCAGTTATGGCCGTAGCAGCGTGTAGTTCTAACAAGAATGCTGATAACGATCAGACTGGTGTAGGCACTGTTAACGAAACTAATGCGGGTCTGTCAGCAGAGGAATTAGCTCGTCAGCAAATGCAAGAGCTACAAAACAACAACATCGTATATTTCGGTTTTGACAAATACGACATCAACTCAGATTTTACTCAGCTGCTAGACGCTCACGCGGCATTCCTGCGCAACAACCCATCTTACAAAGTTGTTGTAGAAGGTCATGCTGACGAACGTGGTACTCCTGAGTACAACATCGCATTAGGTGAACGCCGTGCTAATGCAGTGAAAATGTACCTGCAAGGCAAAGGTGTTTCCGGTGAGCAAATCTCTATCGTCTCTTACGGTAAAGAAAAACCTGCTGTACTGGGTCACGACGAAGCCGCCTATGCTAAAAACCGTCGCGCAGTACTGGCATATTAAGAGTAGTTCATGAACAGTAACTTCAGACATCATTTTTTGGGTCTGTCGTTATTGGTTGGCGTAGCGGTTCCTTGGGCCGCTATTGCCCAAGCGCCAATCAGTAATGTCGGATCGGGTTCTACCGATGAGCGCCTTACCCAACTAGAGCGTATTTCCAATGCTCACAGTCAGCTATTAACGCAGCTCCAGCAACAACTGGCTGATTCTCAACGTGATATTGACATGCTTCGAGGGCAGATTCAGGAGAATCAGTATCAGCTCAATCAGATTATAGAGCGGCAGAAGGATATCTATCAGCAACTGGAAGGGGCTACCAGTTCTGAGGGGAGTAAACCTACTGCAAATACAGCTTCTTCAACGGCAAGTAATAATAGTAGCAATCAGGCATCATCATCTGTCGGCACGGGCAGTGAGAAGGGTGATTATGATGCTGCTGTTCATTTGGCGGTGAATACCAAAGAGTACGATAAAGCGATTATAGCCTTTCAGCGTTTCGTGAAGAGTTATCCAAAATCGAGTTATATGCCCAATGCTAATTACTGGTTAGGGCAACTTCATTATAACAAGGGTAAGAAAGACGAAGCCGCTTATTACTTTGCTACGGTAGTAAAAGAGTATCCAAAGTCGCAGAAGAGTGGTGAATCGCTTTATAAGGTTGGTTTAATCATGCAGGACAAGGGCCAGAAGGATAAAGCAAGATCGGTTTATCAACAGGTCATGAAACAATATCCTGGTTCGAACGCAGCTAAACTGGCGGAGAAAAAGCTTTCTACGCTGTAATTATTGGCCCCGGAAGGGTGTAGTAATACATTTTCGGGGTTGGTTGAGCATTTAATAAGCATTTAAACGTAATTTTTAAAAATAATCATTGCGTGGCGTGGAGAAATCAGTAATATATGCCGCCGTTGCCGAGAGAAGTCACAAGATGGGTCGTTAGCTCAGTCGGTAGAGCAGTTGACTTTTAATCAATTGGTCGCAGGTTCGAATCCTGCACGACCCACCATCTTAAGGCTTCATTCAAAAACAAATCTCCTAGATGGGTCGTTAGCTCAGTCGGTAGAGCAGTTGACTTTTAATCAATTGGTCGCAGGTTCGAATCCTGCACGACCCACCATCTTAAAGCTTCATTCAAAAACAAATCTCCTAGATGGGTCGTTAGCGCAATCGGTAGAACAGGTGACTTTTAATCAATGGGTTGCAGGTTCGAGCCGAGCGAAGCGAGACAACAGCGCGTGAGCGCTGGCCCGAAGGGCGAGGCCACAGGCCGAGTCATCCTGCACGACCCACCATCTTAAAGCTTCATTCAAAAACAAATCTCCTAGATGGGTCGTTAGCGCAATCGGTAGAGCCGTTGACTTTTAATCAATGGGTTGCAGGTTCGAGCCGAGCAGAATTTTGTTTAGGGCAGTTTCCTACCCTAAATCTGTTAGTGGTGAGCTATTTCTTTTCTGGCTAACTCAGCTAGAAAAGCAGATCGGTTTTTATAGTGTCTGTTTTTCTCAATGTAGCGATCTATAGCAGTTAATAGATTGCCAGGCATGGTTAAATTGAATTTGATGGCTTTTGACTCATATTTTGCTGGATCTAACTCGATAAGAGCAATAACCCCTCCATCCTCAGACAAACGAGGATCACCAATGTAATCGGATGAGTCTTTAGGGGCAGGGACATAGCCGCCGTGTTCGGTTAAAACATTCATGTGTTGCCCAAATGCTTTTTCTGCATCACGGATAGCATCTTCTAAAGTGTTGCCAGCAAAAAAACAGCCTTCGACATCGGGGAAGTAACCGTCAAACCCATCTTCTGTTTTAAATATAAAGAGTGGATAAATCATAGTATTACCTCTAATCAGCTTTGCAAATAAAGGGCGGTATAACTGCGCCTGTTATGCCTTATCATAGTAATTTCAGCCCTGAAATATTTTGCGCCTGCCGGATGACACCTTTTGATGAGTCTTTTCTTGGATGTGGTATTGTGATTATTTTCGCAACACCGGGTTTAGTTAGAGTGATATGGCTACCGTCTTGTCTAGCTTTAACCCATCCGTCAGCTATTAGGAGTTTTATTAGCTCTGCACTACCCATCAATCCTCCTTTGGTTAATGTATGGGTATAATACCCATACATTAATTCCGCTATCAATATGTTTGTAGGTGTTGTGCCTGCTTTTTTATAGGAGCGAAACATGACAAATGTAAACCCGTTTATCCAGTGATTGGTTGAAGCGCGGGCGGCGCAAGGGGTTCTGGCGACATGAGAAACTGATATTCCCTGATGTAGCATCAACATGGCCATCAACCCGCGTGCATAGTCTTTATCGCTGGTTTTTTATGGGTAATTTTTT
This sequence comes from Photorhabdus sp. S10-54, assembly GCF_963878145.1. Classification (NCBI taxonomy): domain Bacteria; kingdom Pseudomonadati; phylum Pseudomonadota; class Gammaproteobacteria; order Enterobacterales; family Morganellaceae; genus Photorhabdus; species Photorhabdus sp. S10-54. Next base: position 105,961 of record NZ_CAWNXG010000003.1, read on the forward strand.
TCATCTGGCGGCGTTTATTTCTAGATATTGGAGTAATGACGGCATTACTCAACTGGTTAGTGATTTGTTTTGATTTGACGACTAATCAGATCGCAAAAATCGGACTTAGTTCCTTTCAAGGGATCTGCAATTTTGAAATTTTATTTAGACAATATTCATCATTATTTTATTTTCCAAATTATACCAATGTATAGATCATAATTAACCTGATTGATTTTAATGCTGAGATTTAATGTATTCCAGAAAAAATTCTGCCTACTAATCATTTAATACTGATATAACCATGAGGTTATCTTATTATTTTTACATCACTGATAAAGTTCAATATTTAACTACTCAGAGTAAATGCTAAGTTAAATTTCACCGATAAGATCACCTGCTATATAGACAGTCAAATAACCGTAATAATAAGGAAACAATAAAATGGCACGAGTATATATAAACCCTAATCAGACTCTTGATATTTATAAGAATGGCAGTATATTAGTTCCTGCTCACCAACCTCATATAACTATAAAAAACGTTAGTTTAGCGCTAGTTAAAGTGAGTAGCTACTGGGCATCCTTAGTTGGAGATTATACTCTGTATAATTCTATAGAGATCTATCCCGGCAGAACTGAAATACTTGTACCGCCTCCTAATCTTATTTACTACTATAAAGTTACAGCTACTAATCTCGCCAGTTATTTAAACGCAGAAATTGAAGTGGAGGTTGGGTCGAATAATAATCCTCTCTTTTAACATGAGCCTTTCCCGAGAAAATGTCCAAGGTTGGTCAACGTCAGTGGTGCACCTCTGAACATCATTACAGTGGCATTAATCAGGGCATTCTGTCGATATTTGTGAAATAGCGCTAAGGCGTACGGGAAAAAGATCTGACATACATTACGAACAGGCATAGAGGTGATTCCATTGAATTGGTTGAGCAATCGGTGGATCACAAACACTCTATGCCTGTCTCATTTTCTGGGGACTTCTCAGTGTCCTCGATTTATTTTGCCAACTGCAGTCTCTAAGTCTTTGACCATCAATCCAGATTGTTCCATTCTGAATTTGATAGCTTCGATTGGATCTGGCGGCGGGTCGATAGGGTAGTGTTCTGCTTCATAGACTTCAATCAGTAGAACCATAACTTCCATATGGGCGAATTCAGGTGTGCCGATTTCAGGTTGATTATCAAACAGAGAGGCAACAGTTTTTAATGCTTCTTGATAGTCTTGTTCTGTTCTAATGGGTTTAATGCTCATTGTTCACTCCACAGCTCTACTTTGTCGATAACCGCGTTAACCCGGTAGCTCCATCATATTATTGAAATCTTCCAGTGTCAGCACTCTCATTTACCGACACATTTTCAGAACTGGCAACTTAAGTGCATCGATGATAACAACAAGCGTGTCTTCTACAAAGATGGAAAATCCTATGATATTCCTGAACATTGCCGCTTAGATATTTTTGTTCAAATGCTAGAATATTCAGTTTGGAATTTAAAATAGAAAAAATTACAGGATGAAATAGAAAGAATAAAATAAAAATAATTTCCAGATGTTAAATATAAATTTGTAAGGTATATTTTGATTCAAAAATATTGAACCACATTCTTTTTCTGGACTAGACTTTAATTAGTGTGAATTGCAATGAAGACTATTTTTATAATAATTTAATATATTGATTATAAGATAATATTGTTTAATTTAAGGAGAAAGTGCATGAGTCACAAGAATGATTTTAAGGCTTTTTCTATTAGTGATAATGCAAATGTAGTCAGTCAGGAAGGATATGAAGAAAGTAAGGTGTTGATGACTGGGTTTCCACCGGATAATGTTCCCACTCACTTGTTAAATAAGGTATTACGTCAATCGTCAACAATATCATCAGTCATTGCTGATTTTATCGCGACACAATCTGGTGATGACATTCTGGATGATGGTGATATAGCCAAACTTACCACTCAATTAAATAAAGCGTTAGAACAAAAATTCGCAACAGAAATTCCTGGTGCTTCATTAATACAAAAAGGTGTTGTTCAACTGACTAATGAGGTCGGTAACAGTGATACATTGGCCGTGACGCAAAAATTGGCTCAGGAAATAGTAAGCTCACTGTATGAAAATATTAATGGCAGAGTGCCTAATAGTCGAAAAGTCAATGGTAAAGTGTTGACTGAGGATATCAATTTGAATGCGGCGGATGTGGGAACGTATTCTAGGGAAGAAATAGATAGACAAAATAAAGAAGCTAGTAATATTCCTGTTGGTGTTCCAATTCCGTGGCCGTTGCCCTATCCACCTATCGGCTATCTCAATTGTAATGGTGCATTTTTTAATAAATTACAGTATCCGAAGTTAGCGGAAGTTTATCCTGACGGCAGATTACCTGATTTAAGAGGAGAATTTATCCGAGGATGGGATGATAGTCGAGGAGTTGATAGTGGACGTGAGATTTTGTCTTGGCAAGGAGATGCAATCAGAAACATTACAGGTGCAACTCACGCTATACATGCTCAGATGTTCGGTGCTCCCCAGACGCCTGTTTTGAATGGTGTCATGGAGTCGTCACTATTTGCTATGTCAGAAACACGTTCAGCAAATATCGGTAGTAGTACTAATCTTACAATTTTTGACATTGATGCATCTCGCACTGTGCCAACTGCGAATGAAAACCGTCCCCGTAACATAGCATTTAATTATGTAGTGAGAGCAGCATGCAGCATAATGGCCGAACAAAAAGATTCTTTAGAATCTGAAGTGGCAGTATTAGGTAAAGATGGGTTAGCAGAAAAGGCCGGCTGGCTGACAATTTATCATGTTGCACCATATTCCCGTGAGTTTATTTTCGCTCGCCCGGAATATCTAATGGAGGGAGTAGGGCTACCAGCTAGTTCCTATACTGATGCGCCAGAATTTCCAGATTATGATGACAAAGCGGTTTGTCGCAGTGAAGATGGTAAATATTGGGAAATTGTACCTGATTACCGAGGGAAAACAGCTTACAACACGCAAACTCGTTTGCCTGTTGAGGTAACAGAAATCGGTGAATTATCAGATACGCTAACATTCAAGAAACCTGCTACTCATTTTGATAAGTGGACCGGAAAAGAATGGGTCACTGATGAAGCTGCAATAAAAGCCAGTCAGATTGAACAGGCAGAACAACAGCGAGATACATTGCGTCAACATGCAAATGAAGTAGTTACATTATTGCAACATACTGTTGATGTTGAAATGGCAACAGAAGCAGAGAAAATAGCATTGATGGCTTGGAAAAAGTATTTTGTATTATTGAGCCGTGTCGATATTCTGCAAGCTCCAGATATTGAGTGGCCGGAACAGCCAAGTAATTGAAGCCGGATAACCGGCTTTATTTTTTACGTTTTTTATGACTAACGATTTAAATGTGTCAATGAAAACAACGAACGTGTGTTTTATTAATATGGAAAACCTGATGACATTTCAGAACACGGTTGCTTAGATATTTTTATTCAGATGCCAAAAGGTTCATCTTGGAACTTAAAACAGAAGAAGTCATTGGAAGGGATAGAAGAAATAAAAGAGAAATAATTTCCAAATGTTAAATATAAATTTGAGGGTATATTTTAGATTTTAAAATGCTGAACTACTTATTACTGCCAATGATACAAAAACGGTTAAACTTATAAGTAATAAGAACACTGTGTTATTTTTTTCCTGAACTAGACTTTGATTAGCATGAATTACAGGAGATTATTTTTACAATAATTCAATATGTTGATTATAAAATAACATTATTTAATTTAAGGAAAATATATGAGTCACAAGAATGATTTTAAGGCTTTTTCTATTAGTAATAATGCAAATGTCATTAGTCAAGAAAAATATGAAGAAAACCAGAGTTTACAGACAGGATTTTCTCCGGAGAATGTTCCCACGCACTTATTAAATAAGGTGTTACGTCAGTCGTCAACCATATCATCTGTCGTCGCTGATTTTATCGCGACACAGTCTGGTAATGATGTTCTGGATGATGGAAATGTAGCCAAACTTACCGCTCAATTAAATAAAGCGATAGAACAAAAAATTACAACAGATATTCCCAGTGCCTCATTGACACAAAAAGGTGTTGTTCAGCTTACAAATGTGATTGGTAATAGCGACACATTGGCGGCCACACAAAAGCTTGTTCAGGAAGTAATAAATTCATTACGTGAAGAGATTAATATACCTGTGGGTTCTCCTATTCCTTGGCCGTTACCCCATCCACCTTTTGGTTATTTTATTTGTAATGGTTCACCTTTTAATAAATTACAGTATCCGAAGTTGGCGGAAGCTTATCCTGGCGGTAGATTACCTGATTTAAGAGGAGAATTTATCCGCGGATGGGATGATAATCGAGGTGTTGATGGTGGTCGTGGTCTTTTGTCTTGGCAGGGAGATGCAATCAGAAATATTACAGGGTCAACTCAAGTTATACATGCTCAGATGGGCGGTGCTCCCCAGACGCCTATTGTGTATGGTGTTATGGCATCGTCGCGATATGCTACGGCAGATACACGTTCAGCAAATGGCGGCAGTAGTACTGATCTTACATATTTTGACATTGATGCATCAAGACAAGTTCCAACCGCTAACGAAAATAGGCCCCGCAACGTAGCATTTAACTACATCGTAAGGGCAGCATAATTCTAGTGGCTGTAGCCGTTTGCAGTAAGAATAAAGCCGGTTATTCCGGCTTTATTGAGGCTGATCGAGCGGATATTGACACTAGCAATGCTGGCTTATGCACTAATTCGTTATCACTGCATAATAAAAGTAAATTTTTTAGTTTTGGTGGAACCATTCTTCCCATTCAGGAACTACAATAATAAAAGCATCAGCATTCATCAAAGATTCTGGTATTAAACTCCATTCATGCCATTTAGGATCTTTTACTTCATTCCAAATTGACTCATCCCATATTGGTATGTTTAAATGTTTTTTTATTTATTTCAAGTGAATCTAAGAAATCACCGACTTTATCTGAATTAGAATGCGATCTATGGCTTTCTGAAATAATTCCCAATTTCATTATGTTTCCTCACGTTATATATTTTGAATACCTTTTAACACCAATATTAAAAACCAATTTTGCTATAAAAATTAAAATCAATGTGACCAGAGTTTGAATAAAAAGCCATTTCATACTCATTATTCCACTTGCTACTGAAGCTGGAATACCAGTTATATACCCGTTATCTTTCAAGTTGCCTCTTTGTTGGCTGCACTCGCTCACCCCGGTCATATAGTTTGCTATGCTCCCGGGGATTCACTCCCTTGCCGTCGCGATGCATCTTGAAATCCATAGGGTATATAAACAATAGATTATTTTAATATTACTTATCGCTGTGCGATTTTAAAGGGAGAGGAATATTATTACGTACTTGTTTTTGCATTTTCATATTTTATTTCCAATTTAGATAAGTTTATTTTTAAATTACAGGATAACATGATGTTAATTATCCACCACATAATTTGTATTAAAATTAGCATTTATTGTCAAATTAGAAAACATGTTTGTTAACAAAAATTTTGAACTACATAACAGAACGGACTCCTTATTAGATGTTATACTTACTTTTTTATGTAAAAGGTTAAAACCATCAGCTTCAAAAATATAATGTGCCGTATTTATGCCATTAAATGCCATTTTTTAGCTTTATGAATGCTGAATGCTGAATGCTGAATGCTGAATGCTGAATGCTGAATGCTGAATGCTGAATGCTGAATGCTGAATGCTGAATGCTGAATGCTGAATGCTGATTGCTGAATGCTGAATGCTGAATGCTGATTGATATTATATTAAATAATTTATTTTAGGGCTTTATTATTCATGTTTTTTATGTTTTTTATGTTTATAAAAAATTTATTCCTTGGTTGAAAATGTTATTAAAGCTAGTTATTTATGGAAAATAGATTATCTGATTAACTATTCATATTTTTATCTATCTTTTTCTGGATATATAAGCATTAACAAAGTCAATTTTCATTTCTCATTTCTCATTTCTCACTGATGGTTTTATGATGGATGGGTTTTAAACGATGGTTAAAAGTCATAGTTTTAACTCTTGGATTTAATCGGTATAAAAGGTTTTAATAGTTTTTTTACCATTTTTCACGTCTACTTTTTATTAATTTTAATCATTATGGTATATCGTATTTTATGTTTAAAAAACATTAATCATACCTGATTTTTATCTTTATTAATGAAGTATTACTGGCAATCTTGAGTAGTTTTCATCAGTCGCTACCCTTTATGTTTTTTCGGGCAATCAAGCTTTTTTCAGGGCTTAAATCTTGCCACATTAACCGTTTTGTCCATTTTTTTATTTTGCTACCTTTTATGTCTTTCTTCATAAAATAATGGCGATAAAACGCTTAAATACCAGTTGGTTGGATAATATTTCTTTTGTGTTCTAATTTCTTTTTAACTCACTACTAATGGCTAATAGACCTCGATTTAATTCAATTAACTATCTTTCTAAAAAACGCAATTATTATTGATTTGAATTCGCTGTTAAAAAGATGATAAACCCGTAAAACGACTCTCATTCTGAGGATTTTCCTATTTTTAAAATTGAAAAATAATTTAATAAAAAGCTTTAATAGAACATCTTTTACAAATATAATAATGTTTTCTGTTTTCTGTTTTCTGTTTTCTGTTTTCTGTTTTCTGTTTTCTGTTTTCTGTTTTCTGTTTTCTGTTTTCTGTTTTCTGTTTTCTGTTTTCTGTTTTCTGTTTTCTGTTTTCTGTTTTCTGTTTTCTGTTTAGCTATCACAGACAAAATATTTCGTAATAAATTACTATAAATTGGTTATTTTGTTTAGTATGTTAAACAAGTGCGGGCAAATTTTCGGGATAAAAACCAAAATTTTCGCTTTTTAGAACCATATACTAAACAGAGAGCCAGAGCAATGAACCAGTATATTGATTTTAATTCAACTATTTATCCGTTCCCACCCAAACCTGCTTTTCTCAGTAAGGATGAAAAAAAACATTGCCGTGAAAAAATTAAACGCCTTCTGAAACAGCAGGATGCTGTTATGGTTGCACATTATTACACCGATCCTGAGATCCAAGCTTTAGCTGAAGAGACAGGAGGGTGTGTTGCAGATTCATTGGAAATGGCACGTTTTGGCAATAATCATCCGGCCTCTACTTTGTTAGTTGCCGGTGTGCGATTTATGGGAGAAACCGCTAAAATCCTTAACCCTGAAAAGCGTGTTTTAATGCCAACGTTGGAAGCTGAGTGTTCTCTAGATCTTGGTTGCCCTGAAAAAGAGTTCACCCAGTTTTGTGATAACAATCCTGATCGTACCGTAGTGGTTTATGCAAATACATCAGCAGCCGTTAAAGCACGAGCGGATTGGGTTGTGACTTCAAGTATTGCTGTTGAACTGATCGATTATCTGGATAATCAGGGAAAGAAGATAATTTGGGCACCCGATCGCCACTTGGGGAATTATGTCCGTAAACAAACAGGAGCCGATATTCTTTGTTGGCAGGGGGCTTGTATTGTTCATGATGAATTTAAAACTCAGGCTTTGCTAAGGATGAAAGGTCTGCATCCCGATGCTGCGGTATTGGTTCATCCTGAGTCACCGCACGCTGTTATTGATCTGGCTGATGCTATTGGTTCGACCAGCCAATTAATCAAAGCAGCGCAATCTTTGTCGCATCAGAAACTGATTGTGGCAACAGATAAAGGCATTTTTTATAAAATGCAGCAAGCGTGTCCTGAGAAGCAGTTATTTGCAGCACCTACGGCTGGAGAAGGCGCGAGTTGCCGTAGCTGTGCTCATTGTCCATGGATGGCAATGAATGGTTTACAAGCCATCGTTCAGGGGTTGGAACAGGGAGGGGTTCAGCATGAGATATTGGTTGAAAAAGAATTACGGGAAAAGGCACTTATTCCTTTAAATAGGATGCTTGATTTTGCAACTCAGTTAAAATAGAAAATTGAATAATGAGAGTAATATTTTATTGTATACCCTATAGATTTCAAGATGCACCGCGACGGCAAGGGAGCGAGTCCCCGGGAGCATAGATAACTATGTGACCGGGGTGAGTGAGTGCAGCCAACAAAGAGGCAACTTGAAAGATGACGGATATAGATAATAATAGGATATAACAGATGGATTTTTTCAGTATTAACAACATATTAGTAAATATACCTCTGGGAAAAGGAGGGTATGATTTATCGTGGATTGAAGCGGTAGGTACGATTGCTGGCTTGTTATGTATTTGGTTTGCCAGTCAGGAGAAGATAATTAACTATTTGTTTGGGCTAATTAATGTCACATTATTTGCGGTGATTTTCTTCCAAATTCAACTTTATGCCAGTTTATTGCTGCAATTATTCTTCTTTGCGGCAAATATTTATGGTTGGTATGCTTGGAGTAGGGTTAATGATCAGCAGCAGATTGAACTTAAAATACGTTGGTTAAGTTTGAATAAGGCGGTAATAATTAGTCTAATTTCTGTGCTATTGATTGCCATTATGACTTTTAATATTGATCGAGTCTTTGGCTATCTGACTCAGATTGCCGTTACGATTATGCAAAAATTTGGCTTTAATGTTCAGATGCCGATATTGGAGCCCGATGCATTCCCATTCTGGGATTCGACAATGACAGTGCTATCTATTGTGGCAATGATTCTGATGACCCGCAAATATGTCGAAAACTGGCTGGTGTGGATAGTTATCAATGTGATAAGCGTTGTTATCTATTTCCATCAAGGTGTGCTGGCAATGTCGTTGCAGTATGTGATTCTCTTGGGCATTGCATTTAATGGCTCCCGTTTATGGATTCAGGCAGCTAAGGAAAACCATTCTTTGCCATTATCTCATATGAAATAGTTTCCTGATTATGCCAGAGAATTGTTTTGTCGATTTCTGGCATATTTTTAGGTATTTACTTTGATAATTCTCATTTCTAAAGATATTTCAACCATAAGAATAGAGCTAACCACATATTGACAATATCTTGCTATGTTTTGAGTTAAGCATTGATTTATTTATTCTCTGCAAAGAATATTTACAGTTTGGCTTCTAACAGTTAGATTAAAATCACAAGATTGCTTTAATTAAATATGCAAAGATGTTAGATGAGAGAGGGTTATGAATTATCAGAATGATGATATAAGAATTAAAGAGATAAAAGAATTATTACCTCCTGTGGCACTACTTGAAAAATTTCCAGCGACTGAAAAGGCTGCATTTACAGTACGTAAGGCTCGCAAAACGATTCATCAAATTCTGACGGGGGAGGATGATCGTCTGTTGGTTGTGATTGGGCCATGTTCTATTCATGATCCTAAAGCAGCAATGGAATATGCCGGGCGGCTGAATGAATTGCGTGAGGAGCTGAAAGAGGATCTGGAAGTTGTCATGCGAGTTTATTTTGAGAAACCGCGTACAACCATTGGCTGGAAAGGGTTAATTAATGATCCTCATATGAATCATAGTTTTGATATTAATGATGGTTTGCGTTTAGCTCGTCAGTTGTTACGAGATATTAATGACATGGGGCTACCGGCTGCGGGTGAATATCTGGATATGATTTCTCCACAGTATTTAGCCGATTTGATGAGTTGGGGAGCGATTGGCGCGCGTACAACGGAATCTCAAGTCCATCGTGAGTTGGCTTCTGGTCTTTCTTGTCCAGTTGGTTTTAAAAATGGTACCGATGGTGCGATAAAAGTTGCTATTGATGCGATTAATGCGGCGGGTTCCCCTCACAGTTTCCTTTCTGTCACTAAATGGGGACATTCCGCGATTGTGAATACCAGCGGAAACAACGATTGTCATATTATCTTGCGTGGTGGTAAAGAGCCAAATTACAGTTCTGAACATGTCGCTGCCGTAAAGCAAGATTTGGAAAAAGCCGGTTTGTCGGCAAGAATTATGATTGATTTTAGTCATGCCAATAGTTCCAAACAATTTAAGAAGCAGATGGATGTGTGTTCAGATGTAAGTCGGCAGATTATCGCAGGGGAGAAAGCGATTATCGGAGTGATGGTAGAAAGTCATTTGGAAGAAGGAAATCAGAACCCGGATAGTGGTCTGCCATTGGTATATGGCAAAAGTATTACTGATGCTTGCATTGGTTGGGCTGACACTGAAATTTTGTTACGTCAATTGTCGTCGGCAATAAAAGCGCGTCGTGGCTGATAACATTTTTCCAATGTAAAAAAACCGGAATCGACAACTCCGGTTTTTTATGTTTGCTGGAAAATAGGGTGTCAGCAGTTTGTTATAGGCAATGAATTATTTCGCCTTACCTTGGTTTGCTACAGCCGCGGCTTTTGCTGCGATTTCATCAGCGTTACCCAGATAGTAATGTTTGATTGGTTTCATGTTTTCGTCGAATTCATAAACCAGAGGTACTGCTGTTGGGATGTTTAGCTCAAGAATAGTTTCTTCGCTCATATTATCCAGATATTTAACCAAAGCACGCAAAGAATTACCGTGCGCTGCGATAATCACTTTTTCACCTTGAGCAACACGCGGTTTGATAACTTCTTCCCAGTAAGGGATCACGCGTTCAATAGTCGTCGCCAGGCTTTCAGTCACGGGTAACTCTTCTGGCTTCAGATTTGCATAACGTGGATCATGGCCTGGGAAACGTTCATCATCTTTAGTTAAATCTGGTGGGGTGATAGCAAAACCACGACGCCATAGTTTAACCTGATCATCGCCGTATTTAGCTGCGGTTTCTGATTTGTCCAAACCTTGCAGAGCACCATAATGACGTTCATTTAGTTTCCAGCTTTTTTCAACAGGTAACCACTGTTGATCAACCTGATCCAGAATGTTCCACAGCGTATGGATAGCGCGTTTTAGCACGGAGGTGTAGGCAAAATCAAAAACAAAACCTTCTTCTTTCAACAGTTGCCCTGCTTGTTGAGCTTCGGCGCGACCTTTTTCAGATAACGCGACGTCAGTCCAGCCAGTGAAACGGTTCTCTCTGTTCCACTCGCTTTCGCCATGTCTTACCAGAACCAGTTTAGTGACAGCCATAGCTTAAACTCCTTAAAAATCAAACTCAATGATAACTGAGCGCATTATATTGCCCTATGCACTAGAACAGCAATCAATAGTCTTGTTTCAAACTTTATTTGCTTGAAAAGCTGAATTTCTTGCAGATTGCTGAATAGATACCGGGCAAGTTTGACACGTTTATAGTGCGGTCACCAACTTGATTGGGTAAGTAAAGAACAGCAAATGAACTAAGTTGAGTGCGAAATGGAACCCAACAGCGACCCACAGACGGCCACTCCACATCCATGCTAGCCCATATATTAATCCGGCAAGTGTAGCAAACATCATCAGTAATGGGCCGCCGGCGAAGTGTGCGCCACCAAAAATCAAAGCGGTGATGATCAGGGCAAAATAGGGGTTAATCCACTGACTTAACCTCTGTTGGATATAGCCACGGAATAGCGCTTCTTCTGCCAGAGAAACGAAGAAAATATTGGCCAATATAAACATCGGTAACCATTGTGGCATGTGCAGTTCAACTGCGAGTCCTCCGAGAGCCGTTGCTATGCTTAACAATACAGGAATAACAATAGCTAAGATTATCCATGCATAAGGTCGAATTTTGGTCAGTGGCTTTGTTGTAAATAGGCTAGGCATGCAACATAACAGCAGGAAAGGAATGAGTGCTTTGTCAAAGTTGAAATACATTGAGAATGGGGCACTATGAGGGCCTACCTGAACTTTATCGAGATATTTCAGATTATTAAAACCTGGGAGCAGATGTAGGAGTAATGCCACTGCAAAGGCGAGTAATAGCAGTTCAGTTGTGATTTTAATGATGTTATTTTGTTGAAAATAGATACGTAGCGCACCTAACAAAAAAATAATTGCAATAGTGGCGATTGCCGGATAAATCATAGTTTGTGTGACAAATCCGGTAATAACTGCGGCCAGTAGAGCAATCAGTGCAGTAGTGCGGTGTATAGCTAATAATGCTAGTGATGTAGCAAGTAAACCCCAAATCATATAATTTCCCTTTATTTTTAACAAATTAAAAAAGGATCTGAAAAGCAGATCAAAAATTGGTGATGGATGTTATTTAGTGAGCGAAAATAATAATGCATGATAACTAAATTGCGATGTTTTTTCACTGGTCGAAGCTCTCATGCTGGTAATAATCGTTCCTTAATTCAGATTATTTGGTCAAGGATTAATCACCTTATTAAGGTACTAATAGAAATGGCTGTGATGGAGATTGGCTAGACTCATAAGTAAGATCCCCGCATAACGGGGAACTATTAGAAATCAATCAGAAACTTTCTCCGTTTTGTAGCGGTATAGATCACCATCAGGAATAAATATCAGTCGGTGAGTAATGCATTGCGGCGCATCTTCCTGATGATGAGAAACAAACAGTAGTTGAGTATCGCCATCAGTGATCATGACATCAATAAAACGTAATACTAACTGGCGGTTGAGTGGATCAAGCCCCTGGAGAGGTTCATCAAGGATTAATAAAGCCGGATGTTTAACCAGTGCGCGAGCTATCAGAACAAGTTGTTGTTGTCCCCATGAAAGGCTGTGAAACGGGCCGTTGGCAATCTGAACAGATAATCCCAATAAAGCCAGCCATTCATCAGCAAGTTGCTGCTGGCGATCTGATACTGTCTGATAAAGACCAATTGAATCGAAGAAACCGGACAGAATCACATTACGAACGCTGATGCTGACACGATATTCCAGATGAATGCTGTTGCTAATATAGCCAATATGGCGTTTGATATCCCAAATGGTTTCGCCGCTACCGCGTTGACGGCCAAACAGGATCAGCTCATTACTGTAGCCTTGAGGGTGATCTCCAGTAATCAGACTCAGAAGCGTTGATTTTCCGGCACCATTTGGGCCAATAATTTGCCAATGTTCACCTGGATTCACTTGCCAATCTAGCCCATGCAAAATTGGCTGATCATTATATTGAATGATACCGTTACGTAGGATAATCAGAGGCTGATCGGACGGTAGCTGATTATCGACAGGAAATTCATCTGTTTCAGGTAAATGAATACCGTCCAATTTTTCACTGTGCGCCAGTTGAGCCACCAATGAATCTGCCATCACTTTTTCTTTGGTGCCAACAGAGGTTAGCTGGCAATCCGCTAGTACGCCAATCTGATCAACAAAATCTGGGATTTCACTGAACCGGTTAAGGATAAGTGCCAAAACGATTCCTTTTGATGACAATTTTTCCAGTAATTCAGCGAGTTGACCACGGGAAAATAGATCAAGACCATTAAAAGGTTCATCCAGAATCAGCAAATCAGGTGAAGCCATCAGTGCCTGGCAAAGTAATGTCTTGTGGGTTTCACCAGTAGAAAGATATTTAAAACGACGGGAAAGTAGATCCATAATACCGAACTGTTTTGCCAGTTCCAGGCAAAGTTCATTATCTTTATGATAAAGCTGGATAATTTCTGCCGCAGTGCGGCCGGTATCATCTTCATCATCACTGAGCATATCAGTATTATTGCGTTGCCATTCTTCTTCCGTCAGTTTTTGTAATTGTTCTAGAGAGACGCGGGCGCACCTGCGAAATGAGCAATTTCGTTCGCCGGAAAGTAGGACTAATTCATTTGAAAGCGCACGGGCCAATGATGATTTTCCGCTACCATTAGCGCCAATAAAAGCCCAATTTTCGCCAGAGGCTATTTTTAGTGATGATAACTGCAAGGTACGAGTATCACTTAAACGGAAACAGCCTTGCGTTATTTGCAATTCAGACATCTTTTATTCCTTTTTAAGCAACGCAAATATCTTTCCACAAATAAGCGGAATGCCGAGGAATGTCAATATTAACTTTTAATTAACATTTAATATCGGACACTAGGGGATGTGTAAGGTACATAACACCATAATATTCCTGGATATTTCGAATTATTCAGTGATAATAGAGTCAATTCTTAACACAGAGTTGCAATAATTACTTGGTCAGCATTAAAAAGTGCAGTGATTTTATCTCCAGAATGTAGTTTCAGGTTATTTGCTTCTTGATTGGGCAGAGTAGAACAGAGGATTTCACCGCCATCAAGAACAATAATAATTTCTGTGTTCTCTTCGCTCGTTTCAATTTTACTGATAAGCCCTGTCAGGGTATTGTCGAAATGACCGATAGAGAACGGCTCTTTAGTGAGTTTTACCCAAGGTGCTTTAATGAGCGCCAATACCTCTTTACCTTTTACCAAGCCAAGACGGTTAGCGCTTTGTTCTGTTAATGCCGCATTCAGTGATGTTTGACCATCTGTCAGCAAGATGCGGATATGTTGCTGCACCTGATTATGGTCACGGTCAGTAATTGTGCCAAAGAATTGGTTACGGGCGCTGGTTTGCAGAGAAAAACGGGAAATGGCCGCTAACAGACTGTCGAGGGGAAGTTGGTCATCTTTTAGCACATCAAAGGCTTTTTGCTGAATTTGTGTCAGTAGATCGTAAAGTTGCAATAGACGTTCGCCATAATGGGTAAGATTTGTCCCGCCGCCTCCTTTACCACCGGTAGCACGGTCTACCAGTATTTCGTCTGCTAGCTGATTCATTTCGTTAATTGCGTCCCAAGCGCTTTTATAACTGATGCCGGCCAGTTTTGCTCCCTGACTGATAGAACCCGTTGTTTTAATCTGTTTTAGTAATAATATTCGCCGTGGATCTGCGAATAACCGTTGTTGTAATTTCAGTGTCAGTAGAATTTCGGCTTGCATGATAGTTTTTTTTAGTAAATATAATCGTAAATTTTGATAGGCTAACCCGAAAAACGCACGTTTAGCCGGTTACTGTTGTCTGTCTTTGTCTAGAATGGTACTAATTATAGCGGTATTACCCGCTATGGTTAAAAATGTGTTATGTTGCTGGCTCATTTAATGAGCCATTGTGTGAGGCTACCATGTTTGAGTTGATTAAAAGTATGGCTTTCGCCCTGGTCATGGTACCGGTAGTGACGGCCGGAATTTTAGGTTTAATTTATGGTCTTGGGGAACTGTTTAATATCGTTTCCCGTATTGGTCGTTCTGAAAAGTAAAACTAATATTTCTTTTACACCAGATGCTATTCTGATTACCCGGTGATTAACCGGGTAATTTGTCTTAATTAATCATAATCAATTCCATTTTATTCATTTGGTTTTCCTATTACAGTATTTTACTTCGAATTAAATTAGATAGTAAAAGTTGCTCACAGTTTGCCGATTAATATTGGAACACTCTTCCAATTGACGTTATATCTTGTTATACACGATGAACTAATAGGTAAGAAGCAGGTGGAAAACAAATGAAAAAGAGTTTTGGCAAACTGCTAGTCGGCGTTGTCGTTTCTTTTGCTTTAACGTGGCAAGCGTGGGCTACGGAAAAAGTCACGTTATTCGCTGCCGCCTCGTTGACTAATGCACTTGATGATATTGCGGCGCTGTATAAGCGAGAGAAAAAAGGTGAAGTGGTGGCTTCTTATGCCGCCTCTTCCATTTTGGCTCGCCAGATTGAGCAAGGTGCGCCGGCAGATATTTTTATTTCCGCTGATCAACAGTGGATGGATTATGTTGCCGGGAAGAAACTGATTATTGATGAAACTCGGTTGACTATGTTGGGCAATCAACTCGTTCTGATTGCACCGAAAGCGAGTAAACTCAATAAAGTTGATATTAATAAAGAAACCAAATGGAAATCCTTATTAGAGGATGGTCGTCTTGCTGTTGGTGATCCAGATCATGTTCCAGTGGGTATTTACGCTAAAGAGTCTCTGCAATATTTAGCAGCATGGGAGAAGGTTAATCCTCTGCTGGCGCGTACCAGCAATGTGCGCAGTGGTTTGGCGCTGGTGGAACGTGCTGAAGCCCCATTGGGCATTGTTTATGGTTCGGATGCCGTTGCCAGTGATAAAGTCAAAGTGGTGGGAATTTTCCCGGCAAAGAGCCACAAACCGATTGAATACCCAATGGCGATTATCAAAGATCATAGTAATCCCACCGTTCTCGATTTTTATGAATATTTGAAAACCCCTAAAGCCGTTGAAATTTTTAAACGTTATGGTTTTCACCCACTTTAGGAATAAATTTTTTGGCGATGTTGAGTGAATACGAATGGCAAGCCATCATCCTGAGCCTGAAAGTGTCCGGTATGGCAGTGTTACTTAGTCTGCCATTTGGGATCTTGATGGCATGGATTCTTGCTCGTTTCCAGTTTCCCGGTAAATCATTACTTGACAGCATTATCCATCTGCCGCTGGTGTTACCACCCGTGGTAGTGGGTTATTTGCTGCTGATCAGTATGGGACGTCGTGGATTTATCGGTGAATGGTTATATGACTGGTTTGGCATCAGCTTTGCGTTCAGTTGGCGTGGTGCTGCGCTGGCTTCTGCTATTGTTGCTTTTCCGTTGATGGTCAGGGCGATACGTCTGGCGCTGGAAGGTGTTGATCGGCGGTTGGAGCAGGCTGCTCGTACTTTGGGCGCGAATCCTTTTAAGGTATTTTTTACTATCACATTGCCGCTCTCTTTGCCTGGGGTTATTGTGGGTACTGTGTTGGCATTTGCCCGTTCATTGGGTGAATTTGGCGCAACTATCACTTTTGTATCCAATATTCCAGGCGAAACGCGGACGATCCCTCTGGCAATGTATACCTTGATTGAAACACCTGGAGCAGAAACGGCTGCGGCTCGTTTGTGCATCATTGCCATTATTCTAGCGTTGATGTCACTGATGGTTTCTGAATGGCTAACCCGTTGGGGAAGGAGACGTTTGGGAGCAACATGTTAGAGCTAGATTTTGAGCAACAACTTGGTGATCTTCATTTACAGGTCAATACACAGCTACCTACTGAGGGGATCACGGCTGTTTTTGGTCTTTCAGGCGCTGGGAAAACTTCACTGATAAATGTTATTGCCGGCTTGATACGCCCGCAGAAAGGGCGGATTGCCCTTAATGATCATGTGTTGGTAGATATTGGAAAAGGTATCTGCTTGCCATCAGAGCAGCGTCGTATAGGCTATGTTTTTCAGGATGCCCGGCTTTTTCCTCACTATCGAGTAAAAGGTAATCTCCAATACGGGATGTCTCCGGAGATGAAGCCAGAATTTGATAGCATTGTTAGTTTGCTAGGAATTGGGCACTTACTATCACGTTTTCCTCTTACCTTGTCCGGCGGTGAAAAGCAGCGGGTTGCTATTGGTCGTGCTTTATTGACGGCACCGGGTCTGTTGTTAATGGATGAACCGTTGGCATCGCTGGATCTCCCCCGTAAAAGAGAACTACTGCCTTATCTTGAAAAGCTTTCTGAAGAGGTCAACATCCCGATTTTATATGTCAGCCATAATCTGGATGAGATTCTTCGTCTGGCAGAAAATGTACTCGTCATGGATAACGGAAAAGTCAGGGCAACGGGAAAATTGGAAGAGGTTTGGTCCAGTAGTGCATTACGTCTTTGGTTACAAAAAGAGACGCTTAGCAGTATTCTGAATGTTTCAATGGTTGAACACCATAATCGTTATGAAATGACAGCGGTGGCATTAGCTGACCAGGCTTTATGGTTGCCGAAAATTGATGTTCAACCGGGAACCTATTTGCGTATCAGAATAGATGCTTCAGATGTTTCATTGGTACTGGAACCTCCTCGCGGCAGTAGTATCCGTAATATTTTAGCGGTGAAAGTGGTTGAGTTCTTTGATGATGATGGACACGTTGATGTCAAATTGGTGTTGAGTGGCCACTATTTATGGGCAAGGGTCACTCCATGGGCAAGGGATGAACTTAATTTGCGGTCTGGGCAGTGGCTTTATGCTCAGATAAAAAGTGTTTCTCTTAATCGGCAACTGTAGTCTCTGCTATAAATAACAACGGGGAGCTTATCGGAGGGTTCCCCGGACAGTCATTTTGTCAGACAAGCAATTAAAGGACATACTTGCGAATAACTTCGGCAATACCTGACTGAGTATTATCCAGTGTTACCAGATCGGCTTGTTCTTTAATCGCATCCACACTGTTACCCATAGCGACACCGAGTCCAGCGGCTTTCAGCATGCTCAGATCATTAAAGTTATCACCAAAAGCAATGACATCTTTCATCTTCATTCCCTGTGATTCAACCCACTGTTTCAAGCGCATACCTTTGCTGTTACCTTTCTTGGTAATATCCACTTGATCGAACCATGACCATTCACACGAAAGACCTGTGTCATTTGCGATTTGTGCAGTCACTTTCCTCAGTTTTGCCAAATCAGGAGAACAGGTTGCAAATTTCCAGATAGACTGTACTTCGTCAATAGCATGTTGAAAGCTATTAACATGTCGCATAGTTGGGCGTTGAGATTCAGGTAGGGTTTCAGACCATTTTATGGTACGGACAACTGTGTCATACGGTTCTTCATATAACATGGCATCATCTACATACATCAGACGGTGAATATCTGTGTTTTTTAAGTGGGTGAGAACTTTTGTAGCTTCCTGAGTTGACAGTGGGTCTGAGGCTAAAACTTTCTTTTCATGGTAATCATACAGATAAGTACCATTACAGCAGATGGCAGGAGTGTCGAGTTGCAAAGCCTGATAAAAAGGGTGGATAGCAACATGATGACGGCCAGTGGCAATTAGCACCTTAATACCAGCTTTACGTGCTTCATTTAGTACAATGAGTGATTCTGGCAGGATATTTTTTTGAGGATCAAGTAGTGTACCATCCAGATCCAGTACAATGATGCGATATGACATAAATTAGCCTCATAACTATATATAATGTAAGGATATTACATTAGAACTGAATAAAGCTACACCAATTGTGCGGTGAGTTTAACCGATAAAACCAATCGAGTCGTTACAGCACAATAAAATGGTAATGGATAATTAAGGAGTGAAGATGAAACAAGTGGTTTATACGGCGAGTCCAAACAGTTGTCAGATTCATGTTTGGAGCTTGAATAATGAAGGTGAGTTATCACTCATTCAGACAGTTGATGTACCGGGGGAAGTACAACCCATGGTGGTTAGCCCGGATCGTAAACATCTTTATGTTGGCATCCGACCACAATTCAGTATTGTCACTTACCAGATTGGCTCTAGTGGGGAACTGGTACAACAGGGGATTTCATCAATACCGGGTAGCCCGACTCATATCTCTACTGATAAACAGGGCCGTTTTCTATTCTCTGCCTCCTATAGTTATAACAATTTGAGTGTTAGCCTAATTGATGATCAAGGTATTGTGGGCGAACCTGTTCAGGTTATTGCAGGCTTGCAAGCACCGCATTCGGTTAATATTGACTGGGATAATAAACAACTATTGGTTCCTTGTCTGAAAGAAGATCGCATCCGTATTTTTGAGATGGCAGAAGAGGGCTATCTAACAGAAAAACGCGCTGAGGAAATCACTACGGCAATGGGTGCGGGTCCTCGTCATATGGCATTTCATCCAAATCAGCAGGTGATTTATTGTATTAATGAACTGGATTCTACGGTGGATGTTTATCGCAAGTGGGAAAAATACCGGCTTATTCAGACGATTGATTCATTGCCGGCGGATTTAGCGGGTGTTCGTTGGTCTGCTGATATTCATATTACACCGGATGGTCGTCACCTTTATACCAGTGAACGGACTTCAAGTTTGATCAGCCATTTTGTTATTTCACAAGATGGTTCTAATTTGACGCTGGCTGGGCACTATAAAACTGAAACTCAGCCGCGAGGTTTTGCTATCGATCATAGCGGAAAATACCTAATTGCATCAGGTCAAAAGTCTGACCATATTTCAGTTTCTTCTATAGATAAATATACCGGTGAATTAACTGAATTAGCGCGTTATTCGGTTGGCAAAGGTCCGATGTGGGTTACTGTGCTGGCCCTGTGAATCTGGTAGACATTTATGTAAATAACCAGTAATTGTTAGAGCAAATTTGCGTTAATGCAACCGGACAGGTGCAAAAATGGTTTTCTGTGCTTGCCCGGTTACACTAAACTTACTCGCAAAATTTTCTGGTTATGTGAGTTTTAAAGTTTTTTGTAAAAATTTTCTATAAGCTTTTGAGTATTAAAATTGCTATTTTTGTCGGGTTATATACACAGAAATAAACTGGCACACAATTTTTTACTATAATTTGTTGCGACCATTTATGATTAACCACGCTGACGAAATTAAGCACGTTCAACATTCTTCGCGTTAGGATACTGATTTGGGCTTGCTTCTGGGCTAAATCGTACTAGTGTCCCAGTGTTGTAGTTTTGAATGCCATATTTCATGTCTTTAGAGCTAGCAAAAAATATATACCCGTTATCTTTCAAGTTGCCTCTTTGTTGGCTGCACTCGCTCACCCCGGTCACATAGTTTGCTATGCTCCCGGGGATTCACTCCCTTGCCGTCGCGATGTATCTTGAAATCCATAGGGTATAGCTTTATCCTTTTGGCTTTTTATCAAAGAATATCGGGTGTCGACGATCTTTATTATTTCTCCTATATGAGTA
This sequence comes from Photorhabdus sp. S10-54, assembly GCF_963878145.1. Lineage (NCBI taxonomy): Bacteria > Pseudomonadati > Pseudomonadota > Gammaproteobacteria > Enterobacterales > Morganellaceae > Photorhabdus > Photorhabdus sp. S10-54. Next base: position 126,439 of record NZ_CAWNXG010000003.1, read on the forward strand.
ACATCTAGTTTATTTTCATCACCCCATCCTGTTCTTATTGGTAAAGATGATAACTCCGCTGATAATTGTTTATTTTTCCAAAGAGAATGAGCACTGCATAACTCACTCATTTTGATGTTATTTTCAATAATGGATAACAGTTTTAAATTAGATGGATTGATCCACCTGATAACCTTCAAGCACTTATCATAACTTTCAATAACCTTATTAATTATATGTTCTATTTGGTATGCATCTTTAGAGCGCCACAAAGGTTCATGATGTGACAACCGATTTCGGATTTTGTTGATTTCTTTTAATTCATTACCAATTCTATTAATAGAAAGAGGGCGATGGGTCTCGCTATGAAGGTCGGAGTGTGAAGAAATTTTTCGAAAAAGGCTCCCGGTTGGGTAATGTCAGTCAGTTAAGCAACTGACTGGCTGTTTTTCTGGGCTTTTCTGTATTTGTAAGGTCTTTCCTTTACTACCCTCGGGAAGGCTCTTTTTCTCCTTACCGGGAGCTTCACTAACTGCGCCATACTCTCCAGATCTCGCATCAGTTCAGGGATTCGACCCGACGAGGCACCCTGTAACGTCATCAGCATCCTCATCACTAGCCCGCACGATTCTGAGAAGCTCAGTTGATTCGGCCAGTAACCTTTCAGGCTTCCTGCCATCTTTATCATCTGATATCTCACCAGATTGTAGGCCAGCAGCACGCCCCATAACTCCTGCTCTACCAGTTCCGGTTTTTTACTCCTCAGCGTCAGCCTGTTCAGCTGCATTGTCTGTTTGATTTCTCGATAACCCAGCTCAATTTCCCAACGGTGGCTGTAAAGGTCTGCCATTTCCCCTCCCGGGTAGCGCATGCCGTCTGTCATTGAGGTCAGGACATGACAGAGTTTTCCTTTCCGGGTAAACGTCAGCAACCGGGCCGTCATGTCTTCTCCCAGGCCCGGCCATTTTTTCCGCGACTGAGGGCTGGTTTTCAGCCTGACCAGGGAATCACCTTTACCCAGCCGCCGTATCTCCTCGTACTGAGCCCCTTTTTTCAACGGTATCATCCAGTGACGATGCTCTCCCGCTTGATGCCAGGCATTCAGCAACCCCAGCGAGTAGTAACCTTTATCAAACAGGGTCAGGGTGTAGTCACCGGTCTGGTCTATCAGCTGCTCCGCCAGCGTATATTCACTTTCTTTCATCGTACCGAAGGCGGCTGCGGTTAACAGATGGCTGGTCAGCTCCATCTGGCAGACCATTTTTACCTGGGGATAAAGTCCCGGTTGCCCGCAGTAGGTTTGACGCGGGAAGGCGGCATCATTCTCCGGGGTATCCTGCGTTCGCCAGACCACCCCATCCACGGCCAGTAATGTCAGACCGCACCAGTGGGGATGAGTCACAGAGTCATGCCACATTTTTGCTGTTTGCGTAAATACACGACGGACAGCATCGCTTCCCAGGCGCTGACGAGCCTGAATAACGGCGCTGGGGGCAACGAAGGGGCGGTTGCCAGGCAGCATAATATCCAGACGGTTGACGATTTGATGAAGGGGCTCTTTGCGTTCCAGCGCCATGCCGACAATACACCAGACCATCATTTCCAGGGGGAGACGACGTTTGCGCAGGGTGACAGTGCCGGATTCGGCGAGGCAGCGGACGATAAGGTCAGGGTTGAGAAAATCTCCGAGAGAGGTTAGTGGGTTGCGGGTGGTGTCATAACAGGAAACGAGGTCAAGAGCTTGAGCAATACGCATAAAAAAATCCGGAAATAAGGAACATTTCCGGATTCTTACACAACCACTGGATCGTTCAACTGATCCTTAACTGATCGGCATTACTCCCGGTTGGGGGCCTTTTTTGATCGAGTTGAAATTCAGCTTTACTAACTGTTCGCAATAAATTCAGAAAAATTTTTTCAATAACAAAAAATCACAAATTAATTGCACCAGAGACAGCCTTTGTCAGACGTGAAAGTTGCTCTGGTTGAATAATATAAGGCGGCATCAAATAAATCAGCTTGCCAAATGGTCTTATCCAGACACCTTGAGAAACAAAATAGTGTTGTAGCACCGCCATATTCACGGATTGCTTCATCTCCACGACGCCAATTGCACCTAATACCCGAACATCAGCTACTTTTTCATGATGTTTTAGTGGCATCAATTCAGTCTTTAACTGGTTTTCAATTGATTTAATACGTTGTTGCCAAGGGCTTTGTAATAACAAGTTCAAACTGGCTTCTGCTACGGCGCAAGCTAATGGATTGCCCATAAACGTTGGGCCGTGCATAAAACAGCCTGCTTCACCATTGCTAATCGTTTCGGCTATCTTACGGGTTGCCAGTGTTGCTGATAGTGTCATATAACCACCTGTCAGCGCTTTTCCTACACATAAAATATCTGGCTCAATTTCAGCATGTTCACAAGCAAACAATTTTCCTGTGCGGCCAAAACCGGTGGCAATTTCATCTGCAATTAATAGAATCCGGTGCTGATCACAAAGCATTCTGACCTGACGCAGATATTCAGGATGATAAATTCGCATTCCTCCAGCACCCTGTACGATAGGTTCAAGGATCACCGCGGCAATATCACGGGAATGCTGCTCCAGCAAAGTGCGAAATGGCATGATATCCCGCTCGTTCCATTGAGAATCAAACCCGCACTGAGGCGATTCAGCGAACAGATGGGGTGGCAGATAGCCTTTGTAGAGATTATGCATTGAATTGTCGGGATCACAGACGGACATAGCGCCGAATGTGTCGCCATGGTAACCGTGGCGTAATGTCAAAATACGCTGGCGTTTCTCACCTTTTGCCTGCCAGTATTGCAATGCCATTTTCAGAGCCACTTCCACTGCGACAGAGCCTGAATCAGCCAGAAAAACACATTCCAATGATGGCGGGGAGATTGCCACTAATTGCCTGCAAAGTGCGATTGCGGGTGGATGGGTAATTCCACCAAACATGATATGGGACATCTGATCAATCTGAATTTTAGCGGCTTGGTTCAGTACCGGATGGTTATATCCATGAATGGCGGCCCACCAAGAAGACATACCATCCACTAGCTTACGGCCATCAGCCAACTCGATTTCCATCCCAGAAGCGCCAACAACAGGGTAAACCGGAAGAGGGTTGGTCATGGAGGTATAGGGATGCCAAATATGGTGTAGATCAAATTCAATATCAGAAGAAGTCATAAGGCTATACTGTCAACCAATTTTATTAAAATTGGTTGACAGTATAGCGGCATTATTTAAACTGACTAGACTTTTTTTACACTGGAGATGTTATTGTGATTGAGCGTAAGCAATGGACAATTAAGCAGGCGCAAGAGCTGTTTGATAAACCTTTTTTCGAATTATTATTTCAAGCACAGCAGGTTCATCGTATTTACTTTGACCCACAGCAAGTACAGGTCAGTACACTACTTTCCATCAAAACCGGGGCTTGTCCGGAAGATTGCAAATATTGCCCGCAAAGCTCCCGTTACAAAACAGGTCTTGAAAAAGAGCGGTTGATGGAAGTGGAACAGGTGATTGATTCTGCTCGTAAGGCTAAAAATGCGGGTTCAACACGTTTTTGTATGGGTGCCGCGTGGAAAAATCCCCATGAGAGGGATATGCCTTATCTGGAGAAAATGGTTAAGGAAGTCAAAGCATTGGGAATGGAAACCTGCATGACACTGGGCATGCTCAATGGGTTACAAGCGCAGCGGCTGGCGGATGCAGGATTAGATTACTACAACCACAACCTTGATACCTCCCCGGAATTTTATGGCAACATCATTACGACTCGGACCTATCAGGACAGGTTGGATACCCTTGATAAAGTACGAGAGGCCGGAATAAAAGTGTGCTCTGGTGGTATTGTTGGTCTGGGTGAGGCGATACGTGATCGGGCCGCGTTATTGGTACAACTGGCAAATCTGCCAAAACCGCCAGAGAGTGTACCCATCAACATGTTGGTTAAGGTCAAAGGCACGCCATTGGCTGAGAACGAAGATGTAGACCCTTTCGATTTTATCCGCACGATTGCTGTTGCCAGGATCATGATGCCGTCTTCTCATGTTCGGTTATCCGCAGGTCGTGAACAGATGAATGAGCAGACACAGGCAATGTGTTTTATGGCTGGCGCTAATTCTATTTTTTATGGCTGTAAGTTGCTCACTACACCTAACCCTGCGGAAGATAAAGATTTACAACTATTTCGCAAGTTGGGCATTAATCCTCAGCAGACTCAGACAGCATTTGGTGATAATCAGCAACAGCAGCATTTGGCAGAAGCCATTATCAATGCGGATAACGAACAATTTTATAATGCGGCATTATGATGGACTGGTCATCTTATCTTTCCCGGCAATTGTCTGAGCGTCGGGACACTTCGCTATGGCGTCAGCGGCAGGTCAATCAGAAATCAGATGGGCGTTTCCTGTATGCCACTGATGGCAAATATCTTAATTTTTCCAGTAATGATTACCTTGGGTTAAGTGCAAATCCCGCAATCATTTCCGCATGGCAGCGGGGAGCTGAACAATATGGTGTTGGTAGTGGAGGTTCCGGTCATATTACGGGTTATACAAAGGCTCATCAGCTATTGGAACAACAATTGGCTGACTGGCTGGGTTATCCAAAAGCATTACTGTTTATTTCGGGGTATTCTGCTAATCAGGGGGTCATTGCCGCGTTAATGACGGAACAGGATCGGATTATTGCCGATCGCCTGAGTCATGCTTCATTAATGGAAGCGGCTATGCATTCCCCCGCTCAGCTACGGCGTTTTCTGCATAATCAACCTGAATCACTTGCAAATTTACTGGCAACGCCTTGTGTTGGAAAAACGCTGGTGGTAACCGAAGGTGTGTTCAGTATGGATGGTGACTGCGCACCGCTAGCCGATATTCATCAGCAAACCAGAATTTCTGGCAACTGGTTAATGGTGGATGATGCTCACGGTATTGGTGTCTGTGGTGAGCAGGGAAGGGGAAGCTGTTGGCAACAGGGAATCAAACCGGAAATTTTGATTGTCACTTTTGGCAAAGCATTTGGGTTGAGTGGCGCGGCGGTGCTTTGTGATGAGCAGACGGCAGAATATCTAATTCAGTATGCCCGTCATCTGATCTACAGCACTTCTATGCCTCCTGCACAGGCTCAGGCGCTTTCTGAAGCTGTTCGGCAGATACAATCTGGTGATGAATTGCGCCAACGATTACAGCAGAATATCAATTACTTCCGCCGGCAAGCTCAGAAACTGCCATTCAATCTGACAGATTCAATTACCGCAATTCAGCCATTGATTGTGAGTGATAATGAGCTGAGTGTGTCCTTGTCTCAGTATCTGCAACAAAAAGGGATTTGGGTTAAAGCCATCCGCCCACCAACAGTACCACCGGGCAGCGCCAGATTACGTATTACTTTGACGGCCAGTCATATGCCACAGGATATTGATATGTTGATGGAGGCGTTGCATGGGTTCCGTAGCTGAATTTGCCAATAAACAGGCGATTGCTGGAGCGTTTGGACGAGCGGCCGCCAATTATGATGTGGTAGCGAAATTACAGCAGCAAACCGGTGAATTCCTCATGCAACAAGCCGCTGGACATCCTGGTCAGTTAATATTGGATGCTGGTTGCGGTACGGGTTTTTTTAGTCACCGCTGGCGACAACAGGGGAAACAGGTTATTGGGTTGGATTTAGCATCAGGCATGTTAGTTCATGCCCGTAAGCAATTGGCGGCTGACTATTATTTACAAGCGGATATTGAACATTTAGGGCTTGCTGACAACAGTGTTGATATCTGTTTCAGTAATCTGGTTGTTCAGTGGTGTGATAATTTATCCAGCGCTTTAAGAGAACTTTATCGGGTAACCTGCCCTGGTGGATTAATTCTATTTTCCACCTTGGCCAAAGGTTCATTGCATGAATTGAAGCAAGCTTGGAGTGCGGTTGATAACTACCAGCATATTAATCAGTTCCTACCGCAACAGACAATTAAAGATGCCTGTCAAGGGTTCCGGCATTGTCTTATTAGTCAGGTTTATCGCCAGCAATATTCTCATATATTGCCGCTATTGGGTTCTCTGAAAGGGATTGGCGCGACTCACCTTCATTATGGGCGACAGCAAGGACTGATGACGCGTGGACGACTGACTGCTCTGGAACAGGCTTATCCACGAGAAAATGAACAGTTACCTCTTAGCTATCAGGTTGTTTTTGGAGTGATTCATCGTGACTAAGTGCTGGTTTTTGACAGGTACAGATACCGAAGTGGGTAAAACAGTTGTAAGTTGTGCTTTGTTACAAGCGGCAACTAAAGCAGGATATAAAACAGCAGGTTATAAACCCGTTGCTTCTGGTAGTGAAATAACACCGGCAGGTATTCGTAATTCCGATGCACTGGCATTGCTGGCAAATAGTTCTGTATCTTTGCAATATGAAGAAGTGAATCCGTTAGTATTTGTTGAAGCAACATCACCCCATATTGCCAGTGATGACTTGAATCAATCTATTGATTTTACTGTTATGTCTACGGGGTTACATCAGTTAGAAAAGAAAGCAGACTGGGTTTTAGTTGAGGGCGCTGGTGGTTGGTATACCCCTTTATCAGAATCGGTGACTTTTGCTGACTGGGTGGTTAAAGAGCAACTGCCGGTTATTTTGGCGGTGGGGGTGAAGTTGGGCTGTATTAATCATGCGCTACTTACCGTGGAAGCTATTATAGGTTCAGGGTTACATTTTGCAGGCTGGATAGCTAATGAGGTTGAACCCGCAGGCAAACGTCAGCAAGAATATTTGGCGACATTAGAGCGTATGTTACCGGCTCCTTTATTAGGTATGATTCCTCATTTAACGCAAGAATATTTTAATCATTTAGGGGAATATATAGATTTAAAATTACTGAATAATTAATTTGAAAATTTAATCTGGTGGAATGTTATTTCAATGTCATGATGAATGATTACACTACTCATATCTATACCCGTCATCTTTCAAGTTGCCTCTTTGTTGGCTGCACTCACTCACCCCGGTCACATAGTTATCTATGCTCCCGGGGATTCGCTCCCTTGCCGTCGCGATGCATCTTGAAATCCATAGGGTATATACCCGTTATCTTTCAAGTTGTCGCTTTGTTGGCTGCACTCACTCCGGTCACATAGTTCGCTATGTTCCCGGGGATTCACTCCCTTGCCGTCGCGATGCATCTTGAAATCCATAGGGTATAGGTTATTTTAGGATAATATGCCGGAATGACACTCCGGCATAAAAATGATATTTTTCAACGAGTTTACTCTATTTTGAAAAAACGTTATCTCTATTTATACTTCAGCGAGTTTTTTATTCACTGGCGCATCTGCTGGCCGATTTATATAATTCCTGAATATCTTCCTTACCAGATAAATAGGGCCTACACCCAAGATAGAATAAGCCACTTTAATGAGGAACTGGGCGATAATCATTTCTTTTATGATGTCTATGCCGAGAACACCATAGAAAGCGATTGAACAGAATATGATACTGTCGAATGCTGAAGCGATAACAGTACTGGTTATTACTCGCAGGAAAAGATACTTTGAGTTTGTGAGAGATTTTATTTTGCAGAGGAGATACGAGTTTATATTCTCAGAGATAAAATAAGCAAGAGATGATGCCAGTAATACAGATACGATACTATTCACTATTCCATTATAAGTCGCACCAAACTCCCATCCAGGAACACCTGGCATCAGTGCGGTTCCCCAAAGCCCTAGAACAAATAATAAGTTCGCTGTAAAAGAGATAATAATCGTTCTTCTTGCCAGACGTAATCCATAGAATTCGTTTAGAATATCGACCAGTAAGAAGGTTATAGGGTAAATAAAAACCCCAGGAGGCGTGACAATATTAAGGATCGGGATATGAATGGGCTTCACACCACATATGGTAGAGAAAATATAGATAACACTGAGTGCGATGCTAATGAGTAAATAGGCTTGCCATGAACGCTCATGACGATCCCCAAGTTCATAAGCTGTTACGATATTACTGTGGCTGTATAGTTTCCGGTATATCGTACTGAGTTCATGTCTGCTCAGATCTTCTGAAATATCACTGTCAGCGAGCTCTTTTAACCCCATAGTAATGGTCTTACCTGTCGCTAGCACCATGACATTTGCCGATAATTTACCATACCTTGAAAATCCCAGTAACTTAAACTTTTGATTTACCGTCATTTATAGTCTTTCTCCTACAATGTAGCCTAAAAAATAAGCATTTTTGTAGGGTTTCCTATCGAGGCTGTCATCATTTTTTTCTTGCCGGATAAAGAACCCAATTTCCTTAGAGTAATACAATAATGGCGTATTGGTGACTAATGCGGGGGGACGTTTTATAATGATCACCTCACCGGGTATGAATGTATCTTCTATTGCCGATTCGACTTTAAGAGCCAACATGTTTGATTCATCACCAAAGAAATAGGTAAGCGGATACTCGGTAACAAGCTGACCTATTTTTTTCTCAGAAACGGCTAGAAATTCAGATTGTGGAACGATAGGGATAGCCGAAGGATTTTTATTGCCTTCGGTTGAGAGTGTTTCATTGAGGCGTTCTAATTGCTCAAGGTCATAATATTCTATTTCTTCACAAGAAACGCCGAAAAAATCGGAGATCCGAAGAACCGTAGATTGTTGAACGTTATTGACTTGTCCTTCCAGAATTTTATAAATGGTGGTACGGGTTAATCCTGTTCGGTTGGAAAAAGAGCTCTTGGTTTCTCCACGGGTACGTATCAAATATTCTATATTTTTAATGATATTTGTTTTTCGCTGTGCATTAGACGTTTTCATGAGAATCCTTTATGTAAAGATAACAGCATTACTATATATTACTTGATGATATTGTCCAGTGTGAAAAAACCACTCATTGTGATAATTTATTGATTTTACTTTTAATATCTGATTTTTCTAGTTATCTATATTAGCACATCCTATATCAGAAAATGCTCATGGATTTACCTTTATATTCTAAAAATGAAAGTTAAATCATATAATTAAGTGAAATTCATTATAAAGTTTACACAAAACTGAACTTTATGTTTATTTTTGTGTTGACTTTATGGATTTTATTATAATAATGTTAAGTTGTGTTGATGTGTTTTTGGATCATTAGATAGCATCAAACGAAACATTATTCTTATTATAAATCTCTCGGGGAAGAGCTACTTTATCCTTTGAGTTTGAAAGTGGGTTATTTTTTTAGCACTAGGGAATTTCAAGAAAATAGAGGAAATTAAATAAACATTAGGACTGAAATTAGTAAATTAATAAAATGATAACGCAGTTAAAACACCAGGAAATGGCAGTATAAAGATGCTTTGGAACAGCAATCGATTGAAATTGTGAATGATAGATACAAAGTAAGTTTTTCGATCGAAAATAGCCAGCAGAATATTGGACGTTTTACGAGGGCTGTGTCGATTTGATATTTGTGTATCTATCATTTTTTTTGAGCAGTTACGATGGAGCTCGTTTTGTAAAATAGAGGATATGCTGATGTGAATTGGTTAATTTATCAATGACATATCTTAATATTCTAATTAAAAATTGGGTTTTGCTCATGCCAATTGAGTCAGTTGTTGTTTTTTGGTAAATGTTTATCGGCACTGTTTATATCGGCATAGTCAAAAATGCTATTGAACCTGCTATTGCTGAAAGCGTAGGAAACAGAGAATTTAGGTAAAACACGCCTCTCCTCTTGATTAACAGATTTCATATAGGAAACTGTTCACCGGTTATCTCTTATTGAATAAAAATCCCAATCTAACCCGTATTATTTGCTGTTGTTTGATGCAAAAAAGGCAGTTTTTTTCGCTCAGTCTACAGAAAAAATAGACAATTATCTACCTTTAATGCTGGTAATATTGAAAGAATATAATTTATTGATGTTTAATTTCCGTGAGAAAATTCTTACTTTTTCAGCAAATTTATTCATTTTTTTGAAAGGAAGAATTGAGATAAAGGTTAAAAAAATAGTAAAAATTTTTATCGGTAGAGGATACCTATTTTGTGGCATGATGTTGCAACCTCGTACAGTTAATAGGGTTTGTAGAGTTATCCACTATTCCTGTGGATAACCTTGTGTATTAGACTTAGAAAAGTTACGCGACGCAAGAAAATACGCGGCTTTCGTCAAGGTTGATGTTATTCTCGTCTTTGTTTTAATTTTATTAAATATCAATAAGATAACTAAAATCAAGCCCTGTCTGACCTGTGATGATGTCCCATGTTGTCACCTTTCAGCCAATCATATAAAAAATGGAAAAATCAAGATAATTTTGGGGATAAAATGGTATTTATTTTGATATCAACGGATGTTTAATTGATAGGGAAGTGACCTACTTGAGTCCGTTTTTATAAAATCAACTTGAAGCTGGTTTTATATCCAGTATTATAGGCTAACTTAATGTTAGGAAAGTGAGATACCGATGAGTAAGGTGTTCAAATTACATTCTGACTTCCAACCGGGGGGTGATCAACCAGAGGCCATCCGTCAATTACAAGAAGGCTTAGAAGACGGGCTTGCCCACCAGACTTTGTTAGGGGTAACTGGGTCGGGTAAGACATTTACTGTCGCTAATGTGATAGCCAATTTAAACCGACCAACGATGGTACTTGCTCCGAACAAGACACTAGCGGCTCAACTTTACAGCGAAATGAAGGACTTTTTCCCAGAAAATGCCGTAGAGTACTTTGTTTCCTATTACGATTATTACCAGCCGGAAGCTTATGTACCGAGTTCCGATACTTTTATCGAAAAAGATGCTTCCGTGAACGAACACATTGAACAAATGCGCCTGTCTGCCACAAAAGCTTTGCTGGAGCGGCGAGATGTGATTGTCGTTGCGTCTGTATCGGCTATTTATGGTTTAGGTGATCCTGATAGTTACCTGAAAATGATGCTCCACCTGACCAACGGTATGATGATTGATCAACGCTCCATTCTGAGACGTTTAGCTGAATTGCAATATACCCGTAATGATCAGGCATTCCAGCGAGGGACATTTAGGGTTCGTGGTGAAGTGATTGATATCTTTCCGGCTGAATCTGATGAGCATGCCCTGCGCGTTGAACTATTTGATGATGAAGTAGAACGGTTATCACTGTTTGATCCGCTAACGGGACAGATTCAATATCATGTTCCACGATATACCGTTTATCCGAAAACCCACTATGTTACTCCGCGTGAGCGTATTATTCAGGCAATGGAAGCGATTAAAATTGAGCTTGAGCAGCGGCGTAAGGTATTGCTGGCAAATGGTAAACTGCTGGAAGAACAGCGTATTACGCAGCGTACCCAATTTGATTTGGAAATGATGAATGAATTGGGTTATTGCTCCGGCATTGAAAACTATTCCCGTTATCTCTCTGGCCGTGCCGAAGGGGAGCCGCCGCCGACACTGTTTGATTATCTCCCGGCTGATGGTTTGCTGGTAGTGGATGAATCGCACGTTACCATCCCGCAAATTGGTGGGATGTATCGAGGGGATCGTTCCCGCAAAGAGACGCTGGTGGAATATGGTTTCCGTATGCCTTCTGCGCTGGATAATCGTCCACTTCGGTTTGAAGAATTTGAAGCACTGGCTCCACAGACCATTTATATTTCGGCTACGCCAGGCAAATATGAATTGGAAAAATCCAGTGGCGATGTGGTGGAACAGGTGGTGCGTCCTACGGGTTTGCTTGATCCGGAAGTGGAGGTGCGTCCTGTAGCGACACAGGTTGATGACTTACTGTCTGAAATCCGTATTCGAGCGGTGAAAAATGAACGGGTATTGGTCACCACATTGACTAAGCGAATGGCGGAGGATTTAACCGAGTATTTGGAAGAGCACGGTGAACGGGTTCGCTATTTGCACTCGGATATCGATACTGTCGAACGTGTGGAAATTATTCGGGATCTTCGTTTAGGTGAGTTTGATGTATTAGTGGGAATTAACTTGCTGAGGGAAGGGCTGGATATGCCAGAAGTTTCTCTGGTGGCCATTCTTGATGCGGATAAAGAAGGTTTCCTGCGGTCTGAACGTTCATTAATTCAGACGATTGGGCGTGCTGCCCGTAACCTGCATGGTAAAGCGATCCTTTATGGCGATAAGATCACTGATTCAATGGCAAAAGCTATTGGTGAAACGGAACGCCGGCGTGCTAAACAGCAGATATTTAATGAAAAACACGGTATTGTTCCAAAAGGTCTCAATAAGAAAATTAGTGATATTCTGCAAATTGGGCAGCCAGCGGGTGGTAAAAGAAAGGGCAGAGGTAAAGCGGTTGCCACAGCGGAAACATTCAGCAACCTGTCTGCCAAAGAGCTGGAAAGCAAAATCCGCGAGCTGGAAGCGAAGATGTACCAGCATGCGCAGGATCTTGAATTCGAACAGGCGGCGAGTGTTCGGGATCAGATTCAGGCATTGCGAGAGCAATTTATTGCCAATTCTTAACCAAGGTTTTGCAGGGTATTCTCTAACGCCTGATGTAGTAATTCACGGTCGTGGCGATAGGGAACATCCTGTGCTTCGAGTATTTGCTGAGTAATAATCCGGTCGTTAAGCTCGCTGATATTTGTGCACGGGCCAACGATTACCGCATCAATTATCCGGCTGCCAATTTTGTTTTCCATTATTTCCAGCTTATCTTTCAGTGTCAGTTCGGCGGCCGCGGCACTGAGTTCTTTGCCTAGGTTACCGATATAAATCATATTGGCGTTGCTACGACGCAGTGCTTGGGTTAAATCTTCAAGCAGAAGCAATGGCATCAGACTGGTGAAGAAGCTGCCTGGGCCGATAATAATCAGATCTGCTTGAGTGATAGCATCCAATGCCTCTTTTGTTGCGGTCGCAGGCGGATAAAGCATCAACTCCTGAGGAATACAATTCAATTGATCAACATTAACTTCGCCATAAATGGTGTTGCCTTGATCATCTATCGCCATTAGGTCAACGGGCTGCTCAGACATTGGAATAAGATGAGCATTAACTTTCAACAAACTGCGGATTAAATTAATTGCCTCAAGGGGTCTGACACTTAAATGATCTAACGCTTTAAGCATCAGATTCCCCAGATTATGCCCTGCCAGTTCGCCATTGCCGCTGAAACGGTATTCGAACATTGCTGACGCGACACTGGGTTCGGTAATAAGCTGATTTAAACAATTGCGGGTATCACCCCAGGCAATACCGCCTTCTGAACGCCGGATCCTGCCGGTTGAGCCGCCATTATCTGTCGTGGTCACAATGCCTGTCAGGCGAGAGCCTAGTGATGAAAGAGAGGACATAACGCGCCCAAGGCCATGACCTCCGCCTAAGGCAACTACCCGATCTAAATCGGCTAATGTGCGGTTTCGCATAGAATTCCTATTACTGACTGAGCATATATTCGCTGAATAATTTTAGCGTAATTTATTATAAAACACGATTAACCGAACAAACGTTATGATTGGGTGCAATGTTTTAACTGATCACAAATAGAAATTGTCTGTTATTTATTCTGAACAATGTGGTAATTCATTGTATATTCAATTATATAACGAAAGTGGGTATTCGCATTTTTCTTTGTTAAGCGCTAAAATCCATATCAGAGAAGGTCGTTTTACATTAAATCATATACCCAATGGATTTCAAGATGCATTGCGACGGCAAGGGAATGAATCCCCGGGAGCATAGATAACTATGTGACCGGGGTGAGTGAGTGCAGCCAACAAAGAGGCAGCTTGAAAGATGACGGGTATAGATGTTGGAATTAACTCCTAGCCTCTGCATCTAAGTCACTTTTTACACAGCGATATGATGTTTTGGCCGTGACTACTGAGTCACCAGGATGCGAGGCAGAAATGCTCGCGTCTCCCATGTTTGGAAAGGTGTTATTGTGGAACAACTCATAGACGCTTTTGCTCGTAAATTTTACTATTTGCGGCTATCTATTACCGATGTATGTAATTTTCGGTGTACTTATTGTTTGCCGGATGGTTATAAATCCCGTGGACATCACTCCTTTTTGACATTATCCGAAATTCGTCTTGTTGGCCGGGCGTTTGCCGATCTGGGTACAGAGAAAATCCGTTTGACGGGGGGCGAACCGACCATGCGCCGTGATTTCACCGATATTATTTCCGTCATACGTGAAAATAAGTTGATTAAAACCCTCGCAGTAACCACTAACGGTTATCGAATGGAACGAGATATTGCTAAGTGGAAAGAGGCGGGTTTAACCGCAGTGAATGTCAGTATGGATTCGCTTGATCCCCGTCAATTTCATGCGATTACCGGGCAGGACAAATTTTTTCAGGTGATGCGTGGTATTGATGCAGCATTTGCGGCGGGTTTTAGTAAAGTGAAAGTCAACGTAGTGCTAATGAAAAATGTTAACGATATCAGCCTGCCGGCTTTCCTGCACTGGATAAAAGATCGTCCGATTCAATTAAGATTCATCGAGTTGATGGAAACCGGTGACGGTGGTGAAATGTTTCGTCAATACCATATTTCGGGGGAAGTTATCCGGGAACGCCTGTTGCTCGATGGTTGGCATTTGCTTCAACGTTTACGCAGTGATGGCCCTGCACAGGTTTTTAGCCATCCTGATTATCAGGGAGAAATTGGTCTAATTATGCCTTATGAGAAAGATTTTTGTCGGAGTTGTAATCGGTTACGTATTTCTTCAATAGGTCATCTTCATTTATGCCTGTTTGGTGAACAGGGGATACCACTGCGTGACTTATTGGCGAGTGAAAAACAACTTGATGATCTGAAATTGCGTATTCAGGATGGATTGCGGCATAAACGGGAAACCCATTTTCTTCATCAAGGTGACAGTGGTATCACCCCAAATCTTTCCGTCATCGGCGGTTAATTTACCGTCTGGATCTTGTTGTTTTTTCAGGAGCTAAGAATGTCTCAATTAACCCACATCAATTCTATCGGTGAAGCGTATATGGTTGATGTTTCTGCTAAAGCTGAAACATCACGCGAGGCAAGGGCAGAAGCGTTTGTTGGAATGAAGCCGGAAACACTGGCAATGATTATTGAAGATCGCCATCACAAAGGTGATGTATTTGCTACCGCGAGGATTGCGGGTATCCAAGCAGCCAAGCGCACATGGGAATTAATTCCGCTGTGTCATCCATTACTGCTAACTAAAGTAGAAGTCCAGTTGGAAGCTCAGACAAAATATAACCGGGTCAGAATTGAATCCTGTTGTCGTCTGACTGGGAAAACCGGTGTTGAAATGGAGGCACTGACAGCGGCGTCAGTCGCGGCTTTGACAATTTACGATATGTGTAAAGCGGTACAGAAAGATATGGTCATTGGGCCAGTTCGTTTGTTGGAGAAGATAGGTGGGAAATTAGGCCATTTTAAGGTGGATAAATGATTAAAGTACTGTTTTTTGCTCAGGTACGTGAGCTGGTAGGTACTGATTCACTGGATCTCGATAATCGTTACACAACCGTTGACGGTTTGAGAACGGCGCTAATATCAAAGGGAGAACGTTGGGCCTTGGCGTTGGAAGATGGAAAATTGTTGTCAGCGGTAAACCAATCTCTTGTTCATGGCGGGTACCCATTACAGGATGGTGATGAAGTGGCCTTTTTCCCGCCAGTGACTGGGGGATAATAAATGGAAAACACCCGCATTTTCGTTGGGCCGGAAAATTTCAATGTAGGGGAAGAATATCAATGGCTTGCTCAATGTGATGAAGATGGTGCTATCGTCACTTTCACCGGCAAAGTCCGTAATCATAATCTGGGTGACCGAGTGAGTGTCCTGAGACTGGAACACTATCCCGGAATGACGGAAAAAGCGTTACAAAATATTGTCACCGAAGCACGGGATCGCTGGCCATTGCAGCGTATCAGTGTTATCCACCGGATTGGGTCGCTTTACCCTGGTGATGAAATTGTGTTTGTTGGCGTGACAAGTGCCCATCGTCATATGGCTTTTGCAGCGGCTGAATTTATTATGGATTATTTAAAAACGCAGGCGCCTTTATGGAAAAAAGAGTTTTTGCCTGATGGTGATCGTTGGGTTGAATCCCGTGAGAGTGATCAGGAAGCCGCGAAACGTTGGTGATGAAAGTGTTGGCTAAATTCTGCGAAACGCTTCGAAAACTGATCAGATAGATGAACTGCTATACAAGTAATTATTGAATGGTTAATTGTTTTGATTATATTCTGTGATAATGTATAAAACTTGAGTGGGTTGTTGATATTAAACAGCCTGAATTTCTAAACACTGTCATAGAAGGTAAGCGCCATGGATCGTTATCCACGCTCAAATGGTTCTATAATCCAGCAAGCTGGAACCGGCTTGCAAACTTATATGGCCCAAGTTTATGGTTGGATGACTTGTGGCCTGTTGTTAACGGCGTTTGTGGCTTGGTATGTGTCACAAAATCAGAATGTTGTTGAATATATTTTCTCAAACTCGGTGATTTTCTATGGATTAGTTATTGCTCAATTGGGATTGGTTTTCGTCCTCTCTGGCATGATTAACCGCATGGGAGCTTCGTTAGCTACTGGGTTGTTTATGCTCTATTCAGCGCTGACTGGGCTAACGCTTTCCGGTATTTTTAAAATATATACTGGTGGTTCCATTGCCACTACTTTTGTCGTGACCGCAGGGATGTTTGGTGCGTTGAGTTTTTACGGCTATACCACCAAACGTAGCCTGAGTGGCCTTGGTAGCTTCTTGTTTATGGGGTTGATCGGCATCATTTTGGCTTCTCTGATTAACTTCTGGTTAAAGAGTACAGCGTTGATGTGGGCGGTAACCTACATTGGTGTCGTTATCTTTGCTGGCTTAACCGCTTACGACACTCAGAAGCTGAAAGAGATGGGTGAAGATCTTGATGTGAATGACAAAGAGAATTTGCGTAAATTCTCAATTGTTGGTGCATTAACGCTGTATCTGGACTTCATCAACATGTTCTTGATGCTACTACGTATTTTTGGCGATCGTCGCTAAATTCACTGATTGGTTTCTGAGAAAAGCCCTGCATCGTTAAGTATAGCTAAAATGCAGGGTCATTCTTATTAAGCAATTTTCCGTCTAAATAACCAATAGGCAAGATTACCGGTTGTGGCAGTAATTACCAAAAGAGGCCACAAACTTCTCCAGATAACCGTGAAATCGGCATCTTTGAGATAAATTTGCTTAGTGATGTCGTTAAAGTGCCAGATAGGATTAATCCAGGTGATGTCTTGTAACCATCCGAACATATTTTCAACCGGAGAAATATAACCGGAGATTAAGATAGCGGGCATGATAAAGACAAATACGCCAATAAACGCCTGTTGCTGAGTGTAGCAAAGGGAAGAGATTAGCAGGCCAAATCCCACCAACGATAAACTGTAGATCAGCATAGCGCAGTAAAACAGCGCTAGTGAACCAGAAAAGGGAATTTGATAGCAGAATATGCCAATAGCAAGCACTAAAGTTGCCTGAAAGGTAGCGACAATCACCGCAGGAACTGCTTTGCCAATGAAAATCTGCCAGGTGGTCATGGGTGAAACTAGTAATTGATCCAGTGTTCCTTGTTCCCTTTCGCGCGCAATTGACAGTGCTGTGACCGTCAATATTCCAACCGTAGTAATCAGTGCCACCAAAGAGGGCACGACGAACCATTTATAATCCAAGTTAGGGTTATACCAGTTGCGGATCACCAACTCGCTATTATTGGCTTTCGGCAGGTTACCCATCAGTTCCTGTTGATAGTTAAGGACAATTTCTTGGATATAGCCCGCAGCAATTTGAGCGCTGTTAGAATTGCGTCCATCCAGCAATACTTGGAGGGAAACCGGGTCATGACTGGCAATTTTAGCACTGAAATCTTGTGGGAAACGTACCAGTAATAAGGCCTTTTGGTGATCGATTACCGGTTGTATTTCTTGTGAATGGTTCAGCAATAGCACATCAGGAAATGCTTTTGATTTTGCCAGCCGTTGGGTGAGCTCAATAGAGGCTTTGCCTTTGTCTTCATCAAAAATAGCAATAGTTGCATTAGTCACATCAAGGGTTGCTGATAAAGGAAATAAGATCATCTGGAAGATAACCGGCATAACTAAGATAGCCCGTGTTTGCGGATCTCTGAGTAGAGATTGCAATTCTTTAATAATCAGGGTGTAAAGACGATAAAACATGCTAATTCCTTCTTAATCCAGACGCCGCTGGGTTTTCCATGCTGTCAGGCCAATAAACACAATAGCGGAGGCGATCAGTAATAATAGATTTATCACCAGTACCGTACTGATATTTCCAGCCAGAAAGAGAGTATGCAAACTACTGACAAAATAACGAGCCGGGATGAAATAGGTCACTACCTGAATAAAGGCAGGCATGCTATTTATTTCAAAGATGAAGCCGGAAAGCATAATCGCAGGCAGAAAAGCGACATTCAGCGCTATCATTGCGGCATTAAATTGGTTGCGTGTCACCGTAGAAATCAAAAGCCCGATACCAAGGGCCGTAGCCAGGTAGAGGCTAGTGATTGCGGACAATATCCATAATGAGCCTCTGTAGGGTACATCCAGCACAAATACTGTCATCAGCATACAGAGCATCATGGAGAATGATCCAAGCACTTGATAAGGCAAGAGTTTAGAAAGCAGTAATTCGGTGCGGGTAATTTGAGTAGAAAGCAGAGCTTCCATCGTACCGCGTTCCCATTCACGGGCAACCACCAATGATGTCAGAATGGCGCCAACCACGGTGATGATAATGGTTATTGCGCCGGGAATGATGAAATGCTGGCTAATTGTTGCCGGATTGAACCAATAACGAACCTGCATATCAATTAACGGATTAACAGCGTTCCCCTGATCTTGTCCTCTTTGTTGTAGCCAAATCTGCCACACTCCTTTAGCATAACTTTGTACAAAACTTGCTGTATTGGGTTCACTGCCGTCAGTAATGACTTGAATTTGGGCTTTACCGTCAGGACGGGCAAGTTGCGCATCGAAATTAACAGGAATGACAACCAGTCCACGTATTTCTCCTGATTGCATCATATTAATTAATTGCTGACGATTATCGCTGATTTTGGGTTCAATATAGGGAGAACCGGCAAAAGCCTGTATCAATTCACGAGCATCTTCACTTTGTTGTTCTACCAGAATACCAACACGGACTGTACTGGCGTCGAGATTAATACCGTAACCAAAGATAAACAGCAGAATCAATGGAATGGCAATAGAAATTAATCCGCTGGTGGGATCACGTAAGATCTGTTTTGTTTCTTTTACACAAAGTGCTTTCAATCGCCACCAAGAGAAGCAGACAGCTTGCTGTGGAGTATGTTGCTTTGGGCTACTCATTATTGTAGCTCCTCATCATAATTAACGACCAGATCAATAAATGCCTGTTCCATTGATGGGTCAGGTTTTTCATCAGTAGCAACCAATTGTTTCAAATCATCAGGCGTTCCGGCGGCAATCAATTTACCTCGGAATACCAACCCTATTCGGTCACAATATTCTGCTTCATCCATAAAGTGGGTGGTCACCATAACGGTAACGCCTTTATCTACCATGCCATTAATATGTAGCCAGAATTCCCGTCGTATCTGTGGATCAACTCCCGAAGTTGGCTCGTCCAGGAACAAAATATCTGGCTCATGCATCAGTGCGCAGGAAAGGGCAAGACGCTGTTTATATCCCAGAGGCAATTGGTCGGTGGTTTGATGTAAAACAGATTTGAGATTGAAAGCGTTGATCATGCCATCAATTTTTTCTTTTTGCTTGCGCCCTTGCAGGCCGTAAATGCCGGAAAAGAATTTCAGGTTCTGTTCAACTGTCAGGTTGCCATACAGAGAAAATTTCTGCGCCATATAACCCAAATGTTGGCGGGCTTTCCCGGAGCTGGTTTTCAGATCCATTCCCAATACCAGCGCCTTACCGCCAGTCGGCACCGTGAGCCCGCACATCATTTTAAACGTGGTGGATTTACCGGCACCGTTCGGGCCAAGCAGACCAAAGATTTCTCCACGTTTTACCTGAAAATCAACATGGTCAGTGGCAGCAAAATCGCCAAATTTTTTGGTTAAATCCTGCGCTTCAATGACTGTTTCTGTCGGGTTAGCAGCAATCCGTGGCATGATCTTTGCTAGTTCAGAATGGCGGGTGGAACCGCCACCGAGTAAATCGATAAAAGCATCTTCAAAGCGGGGAGCGGTTTTAACGATTTCAGCATCAGGTTGCTTAAGCTGGCTAAGTAATTCTTGCGGTGAGGCATCAGCTTTGAGAATAAGACGAACATATTTCCCCTGAATCACGCCGTCTGTTACTTGTGGCAAGGTAAGAGCGTGTTGCAGCATTTTTCTACGAGAATCTTGTTTGGCACCAAGCAGAAAAGAACGCCCGGACATCTTTTGGGTCAGTTTTTGTGGTTGTCCGCTGTAGAGCAGTTTTCCTTGATTAAGTAACAGGACATCACGACACCGCTCAGCTTCATCCAGATAAGAAGTACTCCAGAGGATTAGCATCCCATCATCTGCCAGTTCGTGAACCATCCGCCAGAGTTCGCGGCGGGCTATCGGGTCAACTCCAACGCCGGGTTCGTCCAGCAGCAGAACTTTGGGTTTGCCAAGCAGAGTACAGGCAAGCCCCAATTTTTGCTTCATGCCGCCTGAAAGTTTGCCCGCCAGTCGCCCGGTAAAACGGGTCAGATCAGTAAACGTAAGTAGTTGTTCATAGGTTTTTTTACGCTCGTCACCCAGCACGCCACGCAGATCTGCATACAGATTCAGGTTTTCTAATACGGTTAAATCTTCATACAGGCCAAATTTCTGTGGCATATAGCCCAGTTCAAAGCGCACTTGTACGCCATCTTTTATCGGATCAAGCCCCATTATTTCAATAGAACCGTTATCGGGTTTCAGTAAACCCGCTAGCATGCGTATCAGTGTAGTTTTTCCTGCTCCATCCGGGCCTACAAGCCCAGTAACTGAGCCACCGTAGATCTCTGCGGTCAGGCTGGATACCGCAGGATTATTCAGGCTGGGAAAAGTTTTTTCGACTTTTTCTAACCTTATCGTATATGCAGAGCTGCTCATGACAGCTCCTTATTTATCTGAATCGGAAAAATGCAGAGTAACTGGCATACCTTGACGCAGGGCATCATCCGGGTCGGTGACAATAATGCGCAACCGATAGACTAGAGTAGTACGTAGATCAGGGGTCTCTACATTCTTTGGTGTAAATTCGGCGGTGGGTGAAACAAAGCCAATTTTGCCGTGATAAGGTTTATCTTTACGGCTGTCGGTATAGAGTAAAATTTCACGTCCGGGCGTTGCCTGTCCGAGATGGCTTTCACCGATATAGGCTCTTACCCAAACTGGGTCAGTCAGAGAAAGTGTAAACACCGTATTGCCGGCTGACAACATAGTGCCTGGTTCAATGGCGCGGGTCAGAATAGTACCGGATGAGGGGGAAGTCAGTTGAGTATCTTGCAAGTCCAATTCAGCCTGAGCAACAGCCGCTTCGGCTTGAGCAAGCTGGCCTTTAGCTTCTGCAATTTCTTCTTTACGATAACCGGTTTCGAACTGGTTCAGTTTATCTTTAGCTGCTTGTAAAGCTGCTAATGCTTGATTGTGATTTGTTTTAGCATCATCTAATTCGTTGGCCGAAATAACTTTACTTTGCCACAAACCTTGTTGGCGTTTGAAGAAACTATTAGCGAAATGCCAGGCAGCCTCGCGTTGTGCAACTTCCGAACGGACTTGGGCAATTTCTTCTGTGCGATAACCCTCTTCCATCATGGCTAAACGTGCTTTAGTGCTATCACGAGTGGCTTTCGCTTTATTGAGGGCGTTAATAAATGGCCCATTATCCAGTTGGCCGATGACTTGATTGGCTGCAATGGTATCGCCTTCATCAACTTGTAGACTAGCGAGTTTACCACCAACCCGGAAACTAAGATTAACAGTACGTATATCTACATTGCCATAGAGGGTCAGAGTTTTATCACTTTTACCTTGATAATAGTAACTTCCTAAAATAGCACTAAGAATAATCGCGGTCACCAATATTGCCAGAGTGAGTTTTTTGTTGTACATGATATTCCCTGTTATTTTATTTATTCGGATTATGTTTTTTCAGTCCATTCAGTAATAAATCGATATGCTGGATAAGGATCTGATCAATCAATTTATATTCTTCGGGTCCGATATTATTCCAGCCTGTCTGACGTAATAAAGTTTCCCTCGCCATGCGGAAAGTGAGAACTTCTCCCATTAAAGCATGAGTGTGTAGCATGGTAGAAAGCTGATGTTCATCGGCGCCGATATAGCTGGCAATCAGTTTATTTAATCTGCTGTGAAGGGGCACGAGTGCTTGCTCATGGATTAGGGTATAAGCATCCGTTGGCGCAAGTTGTTCTCTGGCCATTATCCGGCTGATATTAATACTCTCTTTTTCAATCATCAGGCGGTTAATTCCAAGGAATCCTTCATGAATCATCCTCAATATATTTTCTGGTGAGTACGGTGCTGATGATGAAAAAAAATCATCAATTTTTTTAAAAAGATGAGTGAACTCAGTCTTAATTGTGTCAGTAATATGCTGGGCAACTGCCTGATAAAGCCCCTCTTTAGAGCCAAAATAATAAGCTATGGCGGCAATGTTTTGTTGAGCATGTAATGCAATTTCCCTAGTCGTTGCACCGGTCAGTCCTGATTTACCGAAAATTTCAAGGGCTGCTTCGAGTAGCTGTTGTTTGGCTTGTTCGCCTCTGGTGGTTTGGGTGTTGTTGACTGACATGGACATGAATCCTGTTGCAAATAATCAAAAGACTTAAACAAAATATCAATCATTAGTTAACTCTATACTTATAGTAAATCAATGTAAATTGCATAAAAATGTTATGGATCATGAAAATTACTGGGTAAATAGCTGTCGTTTTAGTTGCATCATCAGAAAGTATATCTGGTATAATAGTTAAAACATGGAGCATTGCAGTTTGTGTTTTTTCCTTTGTGGTATTTACCACGTCTGATTTTCTTCCCATAAAACTGCCCCTGAATAGCGTTCAGGAATGGTGAAGTTTGGAGCTTTTCTTATTTATGAATTTTAAATCACTTGGCTTAAGTGCTGATATTTTGCGTGCCGTTGAAGAACAAGGTTATTCAGCGCCGACGCCAATCCAACAACAGGCAATTCCTGTTGTATTAGCAGGTAAAGATTTATTAGCGAGTGCTCAAACAGGCACGGGTAAAACTGCCGGTTTTACCTTACCCATGCTGCAACGGTTAAATGATTCTCCTATTCAGATGAAAGGGCGCCGGCCAGTCAGAGCATTAATCCTGACTCCAACTCGTGAATTAGCTGCTCAAGTGGGTGAAAATGTACGCGACTACAGCAAATACCTCAGACTGCGCTCTCTGGTTGTTTTTGGCGGTGTCAGTATTAACCCTCAGATGATGAAATTGCGGGGTGGTGTGGATATTTTAGTCGCAACGCCAGGGCGGTTACTGGATCTTGAACATCAAAATGCGGTTGATTTATCACGGGTAGAAATTCTGGTATTGGATGAAGCTGACCGGATGCTGGATATGGGGTTTATTCATGATATTCGCCGGGTGCTGAATAAATTACCACCGAAACGGCAAAATTTACTGTTTTCTGCGACTTTCTCTGACGATATCAAAAAATTAGCCAATAAGTTATTGCGTGATCCTGTTAGTGTTGAAGTTGCACGTCGTAACTCTGCTTCTGAACAGATTGAACAGTTTGTTCACTTTGTCGATAAAAAACGTAAAGGTGAGCTGCTCTCTTTCTTGATCGGTAGCCGTAACTGGCAGCAAGTGCTGGTATTTACCCGAACCAAACATGGCGCAAACCGTTTGGCGGAACAGTTAAATAAAGATGGTGTAACGGCTTCTGCTATTCATGGTAATAAAAGTCAAGGGGCGAGAACCCGTGCACTGGCTGATTTTAAAGATGGCCGGATCAGAGTGCTGGTAGCGACAGATATTGCTGCCCGTGGTTTGGACATTGATCAACTGCCTTATGTGGTGAATTTTGAATTGCCTAATGTCGCTGAAGATTATGTCCACCGTATTGGTCGTACTGGTCGAGCAGATGCAACAGGGCAGGCACTTTCTCTGGTCTGTGTTGATGAGCATAAACTGTTGAAAGATATTGAACGTTTGTTAAAACGGGAGATTCCCCGTATGGCAGTTCCCGGCTATGAGCCAGATCCAACCATCAAGGCTGAACCTATTCAGAATGGCCGTCAGGCACGTGGCGATAATGGGCAGAAAAATAGCCATCGTCGTTCTGGGGTACCTTCACGTCAGCGTAGCCGCAATCATGATGTATCCCATAAATGGCCTAACGCTAGAGGTTAATGAATGCGGGTTTTACTGGCTCCGATGGAGGGTGTGCTGGATTCTTTGGTCAGGGAACTTCTGAGTGAAATCAATGAGTATGATCTGTGCATTACAGAATTCTTACGAGTTGTTGATAGCTTATTGCCAGTAAAATCTTTTTATAGGCTTTGTCCTGAATTACATAACCAAAGCCGGACACCATCCGGCACGTTGGTAAGGGTTCAGCTCTTGGGCCAATATCCGCAGTGGCTGGCA
Source organism: Photorhabdus sp. S10-54 (assembly GCF_963878145.1). Lineage (NCBI taxonomy): Bacteria > Pseudomonadati > Pseudomonadota > Gammaproteobacteria > Enterobacterales > Morganellaceae > Photorhabdus > Photorhabdus sp. S10-54. The sequence goes on from NZ_CAWNXG010000003.1 coordinate 151,022, forward strand.
GAGAATGCGGTACGAGCGATTGAATTAGGATCTTACGGTGTTGATTTGAATTGCGGTTGCCCGTCAAAAACAGTCAATGGTAGCGGTGGCGGAGCAACGCTGCTGAAAGATCCTGAACTGATTTATCAGGGAGCGAAAGCGATACGTGAAGCGGTACCTGCTCATTTGCCTGTGACGGTTAAGGTTCGCTTGGGTTGGGATAGCGGTGATCGGCAATTCGAAATTGCTGATGCGGTACAACAGGCGGGCGCGACGGGAATTACGGTTCATGGGCGAACCAAAGAGGATGGTTACCAAGCGGAGCGTATTAACTGGCAAGCAATTGGTGAAATTCGTCAACGTCTTTCTATTCCGGTTATCGCCAATGGTGAGATTTGGGATTGGCAAAGTGCGCAGGATTGTCTGAATGTGACAGGTTGTGATGCGGTCATGATTGGGCGGGGTGCGCTTCATGTTCCTAATTTGAGCCGAGTGGTGAAATATAACGAACCAAAAATGTGTTGGCAGGACGTTGTTCAACTATTGCAAAAATATATCCGGTTGGAAAAACAGGGTGATACCGGGCAATATCATGTTGCTCGGATTAAACAGTGGCTTGGTTATTTACGCAAAGAATATGAAGAGGCGACAACGCTGTTTGAAGAGATAAGAAAGTTAAAGACATCTGCTGATATAGCACATGTGATCTCTTTGGTGTAACAGGTGATTAAGAGCAATTTAAAACCTCCCATCAGGGCTATTATTTTATTTTGCTCTTCTTTGTTATGAAGAATGAACTTGGGCAGTGCTTAGACAAAAGCATGCCCATGAACATGTAAGACCGTTACTCTTTTTGAGAATTATTTTTATTCCACTCGTCGCGAGTTATTTCCCATATTTCCGAGGGCATTCTTCCGCTAACAAAATCTTTACTCTCTAGTCTTATTAATCGCATACCACTTTTAATTGATATTTTCCTTGAAGCGATATTGTTACTGGATTTAGGCGCTCTGAGTAGGTTGCGATTTAGGGTATTAAACCAAAAATCGGTAACTATTTGGACCGCTTCGGTCATAAATCCGTTTCTATGCCATTGTGGATCTAGCCAGAAACCTCTATTATTATTTTCTTGATCATATAGTGATATCATTCCTATTATTATTGATGGCTGATCCTTCTTTCTTATAGTCCAAAACCATGCATTTCCTTTTGCCATTGATGGTAGGGCAATATTATTTATATATTTCATGGCACCATCATCTGGGTAGGGCCACGGGGTGTTTGCTGTAAGATAGCGAACAATTTCCCACTGAGGAAAGATATTTTGAATTTGTATATAATCCTTACTTTCTAAAGGATGTAATATCAATCTTCTGGTTTCTAGTTTTTTGGGTTCCATTTTGGTTTCCTTTGGTAATGCTTTATTTTAAAAAAAGTCAGATGATAATGAATTTTACTACCACTACGTGATATCTTTGTCAAAAGAATTTTAATTGATGTGATAATGGTTATTATGAATGATTTTGGTGGAGGGATGATTCATTAGTAATGTTGAAGATTATGAAGTCATAAAATGGAACCTTTAATCAAGGTTCCATTTGGTTTAAATTAAAGCAAGAGACAATACGATGAAATTAACAGGTATTATCTTCATCTTGAATAATAGATGAGAAAAGCTCTCTAATATTGCGAGATTGACCATCGTTAATTACAACAATATCATAATCAGTTGGTGGATTAGCACGATCATTAACTACAATAAAACTCATGCCGTACTCTTTGGGATAAGCATCAATATGTTGAAGTACGAGTTTTTCAATTAAACCTGTAGAAGGTTTTAAATCAGGTGCAGTAAAAGGTAAATCTGGCGTAATTTGAGTGTAATTTTTATCCTTCACGACTGAAATAAAACCGTTAACGATTAAAGTTGATATTGGATAGAGAGCCTTAATTTGCTCTAATCCTTTTACACTCCAGGCTAGGGTAACGATATCTTTACGATTGTGGATTCGGAGAAACTTACTTTCATAGCTAGATAGTAATGTTCCATTAAAAATAGATTCACTATAGGATACAAAAACGTCGTTACCGGCAGTTGGGGCAGCAAAGGAGGAAACATGAATACGAATATTGTTATTTCCTTTATCAATATAACGTCTCTTTAAATACAGACCAAGCGTAGAGGCCATCACACCGCCTAAACTGTGCCCTGTAAGAATAATATTATGTATTCCTTCTTCCAGAGCAATTTTATCAATTACCTCAATCAATGATTTTCCATAACCAGCAGGGTTATTGCTCTTTATTTGGTTGACAATATAGTCTAAAGTTATATGGGTTCCTTTTGAAATTTTAGCATCTTTGGGGGCTTTTGGATCCCAAATTGACCAGTTTTCAGTTGTGCCTACATTGAAATTCTCATCAAACCAGTTAACAGTGGACCATGAACCACGAATAACGATTCGATAATCATTTGGATTTTTGAGATCTTTTACAATGAATAAAACGTGATCATCTTTTTTATCTGTAACGCTTGTTTTCTTATTAACACTACCGACACGAAAAACAGCAGGTCCCCAAATGATAGAGAATCTATTTGCTGTCGCTTTACTACTTGCTAATGATTTTTGAATATTTTCTGAAACGAGAGCCGGTTCTGGTTGATAGGTTATTATACTCCCCGAGTTAATAATAAAGCCTAACGCGAGATTTATTTTTTGATCTTCAAGAGAAATTGTCATTTTTGTTTCCAATTTTTAATATAATGAATGCTGATCTGATGTGTTAGCTTAAACATCAATGATCAATACCTTGGGTTTTTATTTAAACAACAGAATCAAAGTTAATAATAATCTTTAAATCTGTTAAATGAGAGTATATAATTTTTTGAAGTTATTTTATTTAACAAAATAAATTATCTATTATGAACTTTAAAATAAGCGATAAAAATTACACCATGCTTTTGTAAGGTTATATTAGCTATTGAGAGTGATAATTGTGATATCTATTATCTATGGAAAATAATTTATATTGGTATCTACAAAAATGAGTGATAGTGAATGGCTGTAATTAGTGATAGATAAGAAAAATAATTTATTTACGCTATTTAATTATATACCCAATGGATTTCAAGATGCATCGCGACGGCAAGGGAGCGAATCCCCGGGAGCATAGCGAACTATGCGACCGGGGTGAGAGAGTGCAGCCAACAAAGAGGCAACTTGAAAGATGACGGGTATAATTTATTGCAATGAATGGAACCCTTAATATAAGATTCCATTACTGATGAATCAAAAAATATATTACAATATGGTAAGGTTAGTAATATTGTTCTAATCTTTAATTAGAGAACTGAAACAGTCATGAATATGTTTAGATAAGTTATTGTCAACCACAACAATATCGCAATCAGTCGGTATCGTTGAATTGCCATGAACTTCTTTGTAAGTCATTTGATAATGTTTTGGATATGCCTTGATATGTTGAAATCCTATACTATCAAGTAAGTTTTGATGTTTATTTAACTTCTCTGAAAAAGAGCACTCTGGGGAGAGTTGGGTATAGTTTATATGGTGGGTTTTGTGGATATAAATCTCAACTCCAATTGTTAGTATTGGATAGAGTTTCTCAATTTTCCTCAAATCATTTTTAGCCCATGCTAATGGAACGATATCATTGATATTATGAATTCTCAGAAAATTACTTTCATAAACGTTAGGGCTTAATGTTCCTTTAAAAACAGAGTCAGAATAGGAGGCGAAAATATCATTGCCGGCAGTTGGGCCTGCGAAGGAGCAAGTGTGAATACGTATATTGTTGTTGTTGATGTAGTGCCTTTTAAGATATAAGCCAATAGTAGAGGCTAGTAAACCACCCAAACTATGCCCCGTGACGGTAATATTCAGTATCTTATCTTTCCTTTCTTCTGTGGTAATTTCATCAAGTTTATCGATGAGTGATACGTTGTTCTCATTAAGAGGTTTACCTTGAATAAGGGATTTTAATGCTAAGTCTGTTCCATGGGAGATCTTAGCATCTTTAAATTCTTGAGGAATATTTGTGTCCCACTTCGACCAGTCTACAGTTTTAGATACATGAAGATCTTCATCAATTTCGTTAATCTTAGACCAGGTTCCCCGAATGATAAGGCGATAGTCACTTGGATTATCGATATTTTTCACAATCATGACAACGTGATCATATTTTTTGTCATGGTGTTTTTCATTAATACGGAACACAGCCGGTCCCCAAATAATAGAGAATTTATCTGCTGTTGCCTTACTGTTTTTAAGTGATTGTTTAATATCACATTCAATGGTTTTTATTTTGTCTGATTTGTCAGATATTTCTCCAGAATTAATAATAAGGCTTAACGCGAGATTTAATTTTTGCTCTTCAAGAGATATAGTCATTTTTTACCCCTCCCATTTTTTCATATGGTAAATGTTGATCTGATGCTTTGGCTCAAACATCAAGGTTTAATTTTTTGAGTCTTCCGTTTAAATAAAAATATAGTTAAGTTTAAAGTTAATAATGAATTTTGAATTTGTCAAATATGTGCAAAGGGTTTTTAATGTTATTTTATTTGACAACACGTAAATTATTTATTATGAAATTAAAGGTAAGTGATAAAAATGACATGTTAAATAATTCTATAAAAATATCATTACATCTTTGAAAGGTTATTTATAACGCTGCTTATGGAAAGTCATTTATTGCAATGAATGGAACCTTTAATAAAGGCTCCACTTATATTATACATAATAAGATTATGTAATATTGATTTTATCTTTGGTTAGAAATTTGAAGAGATCGACAATACTTTCGGATAGGCTATCATTAACTACAACAATATCGTAATCAGTCGGTATATTTGAATTATCATCAATGGTGATAAAACTCATATCATACTCTTTGGCATAGGCATGAGTATGTTGATTGCCAATATTAACCAGTAAATCATCAAACGACACTATTGGTGATATTGGAATCTGTGAATGAATAGGGAAATCTGGGGAAATTTGAGTGTAATTCTTATTAAAGACAGAGAGGATGAGAGCATTAATTGTTACAGTTAACACTGGATAGATAGCTTTAACTTCCTCCAAATCTTTTATATGCCAGGCTAGGGGAACCACATCCATGCTATTATGAATTCTTAGAAAATTACTTTTATAACCGGCTACTGATATGTCATTGAAAATAGATTCAGAGTAGGATGCGAAAACATCGTTACCAGCAGTTGGTCCTGCAAAAGCACAAACATTAATCCGAATATTATTATTTCCTTTATCAAGATATCGTCTCTTTAGATATAAACCAATGGTAGAAGATAGTACGCCTCCCAAACTGTGTCCTGTAATAGTAATGTTTTGTATTCCTTCTTTTAGGGCTATTTTATCAATCGCATCAGTGAGAGATTCTCCATAACCCGGAGAATTATTGCTTTTCATTTGGTTAATAATATAGCCTAATGCCATGTCGGTTCCATAGGCTATCTTGGCATTTTCAGGTGATCTTGAATCCCATCGTGCCCAGTCTTGAGTTTCACAGACAATAATATCTTCATTAAGCCAGTTAATATCGGACCATGATCCCCGAATAACAACGTGATAGTCATTTGGATCATAGCGATTTTGCACAATGAATAAAACATGATCGTCTTTTTTATCTATAACGCTTTTTTTCCTACCAACGTCATCAACACGAAACACTGCGGGTCCCCAAATGATAGTGAATTTATTTGCTGTAGCTTTACTGCTTTCTAACGATCTTTGGATATTTTCTGAAACAATGCCCGGTTCTGGTTTACTGGTTTTGATTCCTCCAGAGTTTATAATGAAGCTGAGCGCGAGATTTATTTTTTGATCTTCACGAGAAATAGTCATTTTTACTCCCTATTTTTTCATGTAATAAGTGTTAATGCGAGGTATCGGTCTAAATATCAAGATTTAATTCTTTTGCTCTTCCATTTAGACAAAAACAGAATTTAACTTAAAGTTAATAATAACTTTCAAATCTGTCAAATAATTACATCGGTTTTTTGATATTATTTTATTTGACAGAAATATAAATTATTTATTTAGAAATTAAAAGTAAACTATCAGAATTATATATTTAATAATCATGTGTAAATATTATTGTTATCTTTTTGGATTATTTTTTTCTCAAGAATGATAATATATAAATAGCGTTGAGATTATCTCTATGAATAATTTCATTGAAAATGATTGTAAGTCATTGATATTCACATGATATATTGGGGAAAGTGATTCTTTATTATATTTTAATAATTATCGTTTAATGGAACCTTTGTAATAAGGCTCCATTAAATTTAGATGAAATATAGATAAAGTGTAATTAATTTATGCGACATTAATATTATCATTCAGGCAGAGGTATCTGTAAAAAATAATCTACAATATCTTGAGATAGGTTACTATTAATAACCACAAGATCATCAATAGGTGGTTGAGTACCGTCATTAACTTCCACTAAATTCATGCCATATTGATTAGCGTAGGCTTTAATATGTTGAAAAACAACTTGCTTATTGAGATCTAATTTTAAAATAGGTGCCGTAAAAGATAAATCTGGCGTGAGTTTGGTGTAATTCTTATCTTTTACAAGCAGAACAATCTTTTTAAATCTGTTAATTAATTTCTCATCTAATTTAATTAATGGCTCATAGATAGTTGGAATTTTTTCTAATCCATCCAGGTTCCAGATGAGGGAAATGACATCTTTTTGATTATGAACCCTTAAGAAATGGCTTCTATAGCTGGTTGCTGAAGAGTGGTTAAAAACAGATTTAATGTAAGAGGCAAAAACGTCATTACCGGTATTTGGATTGGCGAAGGAGCAAACATGAATACGAATATTATTGTTACCTTTATTAAGGTATAAGCGTTTTAAATATAATCCAAGTGTAGAGGCGAGAATACCACCTAAACTGTGCCCGGTGATGGTAATATTATGTATGCCTTTTTCCGAAGCAATTTTATTAATTGCTTCAATGAGTGATTCTCCATGACCAGGAATATTGTTACTTTTTACTTGATTAACAATATAGTTTAATGCTATGTGGGTTCCATAAGAAATCTTAGCGTCTTTAAACTCTTCAGGAATGTTTGGATCCCAAAGTGACCAATTTACAGTTTCGTGTACAGCGAAGTTTTCAACCTGCCAGTTGACATCAGACCATGATCCACGGATAACGATGCGATAATCATGGGGAATTTTGCGATTTTTTACAATGAATAAAACGTGATCGTCTTTATTATCTTTAGTGTTTTTTCCATTATCAACACGAAAAACAGCGGGGCCCCAAATAATAGAAAATCTGTTGGCTGTCACTCTGCTCTTTTCCAGTGATGTTTGAATATCTTCTGCAACCATAGTTGGCTCTGGTTTTTCAGTTATTATACTCCCCGCACCACTGATAAAGCTGAGTGCGAGATTTATTCTTTGATCTTTAAGAGAAATAGTCATTTTTACTCTCCATTTTTATAATATAAATTTTGATATTATGCTCTGGTAAAAGTATCAATATCCAACTTTTTTATAACCCATTGCATAGGGATATTTTATTTTTACACCTTTGTGGTAAAACGTGGAACAGGGTAATATTCCAGATAAAAATCAATGGGTTTTAAACCCATCTTGGTGCTGATCTCCTTATGTATTTCCTCTAAAGACAATCCCTATTGGAATAATATCTTAATCTTATTTTTAAATAAAAAACAGAGTTGAATTTTAAGTTGATAATAATAATATTTGAATTTGAAAATATATTTATTTCATTGTTTTATGTAACTATGATTGATAAAAATAATATTGATTGAAGAATGAAAAATTAAATTGACAAATGGAATTGTGAAATATAACGATATGGAAATTATTTGATTGGATGCTATTTAATTACTGAAAAACATATCTATACCCAATGGATTTCAAGATGCATCGCGACGGCAAGGGAGAGAATCCCCGGGAGCATAGCAAACTATGTGACCGGGGTGAGCGAGTGCAGCCAACAAAGAGGCAACTTGAAAGATAATGGGTATATTTGTTTATATTAAATAATTAGAGGGCATAGAGTAAATATGCCCTATGGCATTTAATTATTTTTCAAGTGGCAAAGCATCATCTGCTCCCCATTCAGCCCATGAGCCGTCATATAAATAAACATCTTGCTTGCCGATGATATCTAAACCCAGTACCAAAACGGCCGCGGTCATACCTGATCCACAACTGGCAATAACTGGTTTGTTTAAATCGACATCTTGCTTACGGAAAATATCTGTAATTTCATTTGCGGATTTAAAATGACCACTTTCTACTAACATGGTCCACGGAACGTTTTTACTACCGGGAATATGGCCCATTCTTAATCCGGGACGCGGTTCTGGTGCTTTAGCTTGAAAACGGTCTGTTGCTCTGGCATCGACAATTTGGGTCTGTTGATCATTGAGAGAATCCAGAATTTGTTCCAGAGATTTCACTTTGTCGGCATTGAAATTGGCACTAAAGATTTGAGGATTGCGTTTCACTTCACCTGATTCTGTTGGCAATCCTGCCTGTTGCCAACCTTGTAAGCCGCCATCAAGAATACGGACGTTATGGCTACCGAATATCTTAAATGTCCACCATGCACGAGGAGCAGAAAACATATTGCCTTGGTCGTAAATCACGACTAAATGATTTTTACTGATCCCCATTGCGCCAACAGCCTGACTAAAAGTTTGCGGGTCGGGCAGCATGTGAGGTAATCCACTTTGATGATTGGCAATTTTGTCTAAATCAAAAAATTGGGCGCCGGGAATATGGGTATCCAGCCAAAGTTTATGACAATCAATCTGTTGAGGTGGTGGTGGGGCGGTTGCATCAAGGATGACGAGATTCTTATCATCAAGATGATCTTTTAGCCATTGTGGAGTGACAAAGTATGCGTTATTCATGGGGTCCCTCACTTGATACGAAGATGAATTAGATACAAGGATAAAATAGCCCTATTGGGATAGGCATTACGTGTTACAGCCCGTTATTGTTGTTGTGCCGGCGCTGTGGTGGTTTCTGGTTGTTGGCTGGTTGGTGATTCTATCGGTGTGGTTGAACGGGTATACATATTAAGGCCCGCCAAGAATACGCCGCCAATTGAACCAAATGCAAAGATAGCGATGAAAATGATAAGGAGCTTTTTCATTATTGTTCTCAGGTGTTGTAGAAAATAGGCAGTATATAGCGTTCTGAATAGCTGACAAGGTGCTCACCAATTTAATGATTATTGCCTCGACATGAAGCTGATTTCATTTCTGCTCTGTGGGACAATAGCGCTCCGATTTCATAGCAGTAGAATCCAATGGCACTTTCCAATTCAATAAAAAATCAGATAAGTCAGTGGTATAAGATATTACCTCAACATATTAATGGTTTTATTTCTCGTACTCCGCAGCGGCAGATGATTGCCGAAGTTGCAAAAACGCTTGCGGATCAGGAAGGTCGTCATTTGGTTATTGAGGCACCAACGGGAATCGGTAAAACCCTTTCTTACCTGCTACCTGGGATTGCTATCAGCAGAGCGGAAAGTAAGCCATTGGTCGTGAGTACGGCGAATGTCGCTTTACAAGATCAGATTTACAGTAAAGACCTTCCTCTGTTGCGTAAAATTATTCCCGATCTGAAATTTACCGGTGCTTTTGGTCGTGGTCGTTATGTTTGCCCACGCAATCTTGACGCTATCTGTGCAACCGAGAGTGAGCAGATCGATCTTATGTTTTTGGTTGAGGACAAAACAGAGCTTGCCAGTAGTGAAGAGAGGGAATTGTGTCGTCGGTTGCGTAGTGATTACACAACTTTTGCCTGGGATGGGTTGCGTGATCACCATAAATTGGCTTTGTCCGATGCTTTGTGGGGGAAAGTGAGTACGGATAAAGCAAATTGTTTGGGACGTAACTGTCAGTATTATCATCGTTGCCCATTTTTTATTGCTCGCCGTGAGATAGAAAATGTCGATGTGGTGGTCGCTAACCATGCGTTAGTGATGGCGGCATTGGAGAGTGAATCGGTACTCCCTGATGCTAAAAATTTGTTATTGGTACTCGACGAAGGACACCATATACCGGATGTTGCCAGGGATTCTCTGGAAGTGGAGGGGGAAATCACTCTGTTTCAACTTAATGGTCAATTAGATACTTTTGTTCGTCATGTTGAGCAATATCTGGTGCAGTTCCATCCGGCAAAGCCACCACGCTTAGCTAATGCCAGTCGCCTTAATGAACACAGTGAAAAACTACGAGAATGCTTTAGAGAGCTTGCAATTATCACTCAGGCGTTTTTACCTGATAAGAATGAAATAGATGAGTATCTGTTTGAGATGGGTAAATTACCGGATAACTTGCTACTTTGCTGCCAGCAGCTATTTAAATTGACTGACGGTTTACGGGGTTTGGCAGAAGCGATACTGAATGATTTGACTGAGCGGACGGCTAAACAGGATATTGTCAGATTGCATCGGTCTATTTTGCATACTAGTCGTACGCTTGGATATTTTGAAAATATGACTAAGCTGTGGCGTTTAGCAGCGTTGGAAGAGTCATCCAGTGCGCCGGTATCAAAATGGCTTAGACGCCGTGATGAGAAAAATCAGTCACACCTCTATTTCCATTGTGCCGGTATCAGAGTCAGCGAACAGCTTAATCAACTGCTTTGGCGTAGCATTCCTCATGTGGTTGTGACATCGGCAACGCTTCGTTCTCTGAATAGTTTTTCCCGTATTCAGGAGTTGACTGGGTTGACTGAAAAAGCAGGTGACCGTTTTGTCGCATTGTCATCACCTTTTGATCATGTACGGCAGGGCAAACTGGTTATTCCCAAAATGTCATGGGAGCCGACACTGCACAATGAAACCGCTCATTTGCAAGAGATGGCGTGTTATTTCAGAGCTCAACTGCTGAGGCAGCAACATAAAGGCATGTTGGTTTTGTTCAGCAGTCAGAGGGCGATGGATATCTTTCTCTCTTATGTAACAGATTTACGTCTGATGTTACTTGTGCAAGGGGATCAGCCACGTTATCGGTTAGTGGAAACACATTGTCAGCGTATCAATGAAGGGCAGTGTAGTGTTTTGATTGGATTGCAATCTTTTGCCGAAGGTTTGGATTTAAAGGGGGATTATCTGTCCCAAGTTCACATTCAAAAAATCTCATTTCCGCCAGTGAATAATCCAGTCATTATTACTGAAAGCGAATGGTTGAAATCACTTAAACGTTATCCTTTTGAAGTGCAGAGTTTACCAAGTGCTTCTTTTAGCCTGATTCAGCAAGTAGGAAGACTTATCCGTAGCCATGAATGTTATGGTGATGTGGTGATTTATGACAGGCGCTTACTGAGCAAAAGGTATGGCCCAAGATTGTTGCAGGCGCTGCCCATTTTCCCTATTGAACAGCCGGAGGTTATTTCAGAGACGGAAATTGAGAACATAAAAAAGAGATAACTAGCAAGGAATAGTAAATCTACCCAAAATCGAGGTTTATTTTTACTCTTAGCAAAAAATGTCGGCCTTTTACGCCACCCTCTTTATAGGGGGCGGCTAATTTGGTAAATAAAATCGATAGAAAAGGCGATTTATCCTACTTTTTTCAGAAAACAGGTTTTTAATACTAACCCTCTGATTTTATCTGCGTTACATTCGATTTCATCGTCACGATGGGTAAGACGGATATTTTTAATCAAAGTGCCGCGTTTTAACGTTGCTGATGTGCCTTTTACTTTTAGATCTTTGATGACCTGTACAGAATCGCCATCATTAAGTAGGGTGCCATTACTGTCTTTTACTTCGGTGTCCATTTTATTATTTCCTCAAGTTATTTCTGAAAATAAGTGTGGATTATAGACAATTTGTGCTGATTATTAAAGGATATGGCGAAATTTGTCCGTGCCGGGTATTGGGTGATGAAAGGATAATGCAAACAAGCCCCATTGTTAACAGGGGCCTGTAGGTTTCAGAGTTCTTAATTTGGCGGCTCTTTATATTTTTACTGCTCAACACTTGCTTCAATAAACCATAAGAATTTGCCGAGATCACGAGAGGCGGTAGTTAACATATCTGCGGTGTTTTCATCCTCAATTTCATCCAGTGCTTTGCGGATATCGTTAGCGACAACAGCATAACGGTCGGCCAGCGCTTTTAGATGATCCTGCACGTCATGGATATTTGTTGGGTAGCTTTTCAGTGCTGTGTGTCTATTAACTTCCTGTACGGTGCCGAGAGCTATTCCACCAAGTTGTACGACTCTTTCTGCAAAGATATCCGAATGTTCAATAATCGTGGCACGAAAGATATCCAGCATTTCATGGATGGAAATAAAATTTTTGCCACGCATGTTCCAATGTGCTTGTTTGGTAAGCAGCGAAAGATCAATAAATTGGATCACCATATGGTTCAGAATTTCAATTGTTTCCTGCTTAATGTCATCATCGACATCATTACGAGTATAAAGTAGTGTGGATGTCTCTATTTTGACTAATTTGGCAGTCTCCATAATAATTTTCCCTTGATGTTAATAATGAGTCTTTCATTGATGAGATAAATGTAACTCGATATTAGTCTTAAGTCATATATACCCGTTATCTTTCAAGTTGCCTCTTTGTTGGCTGCACTCGCTCACCCCGGTCACATAGTTTGCTATGCTCCCGGAGATTCACTCCCTTGCCGTCGCGATGCATCTTGAAATCCATTGGGTATAGCTTATTCCTATTAAATCAATAGTTAATTTTTATAAGAAAATATTTACCATGAAATTCTTCAATTAATATTGAAAAGTATAATAATTTATCAGGTAAATCTGTGTGAGTAATTTTTTCATGAATCAGTTTTTTATTTATAAAAAAACCGGAGAATGACTTTATTCCTCCGGCTTCTATTTTATTTCGATTAAATAAAATAATTAATCGACTTCGGTGATTTTAGGTTTTCCTTTTATTGTTGACGTAGAACCGATGGAGGCAAAAATAATACAGAACAGTGCCAGCCATTGCGTTATAGTTAAATGCTCATTCAGAAACGCAATACCAGATAGTGCACCCAATGCGGGTTCAAGGCTCATTAGAGTACCAAATGTTTGTGCAGGTAAACGGGTTAGAGCAATCATTTCCAGTGTATATGGGAATGCGGTAGATAGAATTGCAATTGCCAGTGCCAGAGGGAGAATAGACATATCAAATAATAGCTCTGGCCCTGTTTGTATTAAACCGATAGGGAAAAATATCATAGCAGCGATAAATGAACCAATAGATACAGTTGCTGCTCCATGACCTGCCCCGGCGCGTTGGCCGAAAATAATATACAGCGCCCAACAAACCCCGGCGCTGAGTGCATAAATAACCCCTATAGGATCTAAACTATCAACATTATTATTGCCAATAGGTAGTAGGAAAAATAAGCCAGCGATAACCAACGCCACCCAAAGAAAATCTATTGGTCGACGTGATGAGAACATGGCTACAGCCAGTGGGCCGGTAAATTCAAGGGCCACGGCAATACCTAAAGGAATAGTTGTCAGTGCCATATAGAATGTATAATTCATCGCGCCAAGAGCAATACCATATGTAAGCAGTGGCATGATGGATTTTCGGCTAAAACGCAAGCGCCAGGGTTTAAAAATAATAAACAGAATGATAGTTCCAAGACCTAGGCGCAGTGCGGTAACACCTGGTGCACCGATGACCGGAAACAGCGTTTTGGCAAGAGAAGCACCACCCTGAATTGATGTCATGGCAAGCAGTAACAGTATTACAGGTATTAATGGAAAGGTGCTCTTTTGGAGCTTGGAAGGAGACATCCGGGCAAAACCTCAAATTAAAATCAAGTGATCTGACCGATAATCTTCGCAGTGAAATGCAGATAACTCAATAGGTTTAGAGAATATAATTTTAGCGAAATATTTTTCATTTATTAGACCATATTATATGGTTATAGTGAAATTAAATTTCATTATTGGTATATAATTCTGGTATAAATTTACATTGTATTTTAATATGTTGATAATTTAGGGATGACAAGTGATGAAGGTATTTACTACAATCTGGTTAATGTTTGATTTTATATCATAATAATTAAGTATAAGTTATGATTAATGCTAATGTATTGAATGTGAAAAAACTATTTTTATTTTGTTTTTTTATATCAGTTTTATAAGTGAGTTGTATGATTGTGATACTAACGTATAATCTTGGTTTTCATGTGAAGATAAAGTAACAGGAGCTGAGATAATGAAAAGTATTGCGGTTTATTGTGGTTCAAGCTTGGGTATATCTGAAATCTATAAAGAGAATGTCATTATCTTCGCAAAGGAATTGGTTAAACGTAATCTTACACTTATTTATGGTGGCGCCAGTGTGGGTATTATGGGAACTGTTGCGAATACGGTTTTGGCAGAGGGCGGGAAAGTGATTGGTGTTATTCCAACATTATTGGAAGCACGGGAAATATCACATAAAAATCTGACTGAATTATACGTTGTTGAAACGATGCATCAGCGTAAAAACAAAATGATTGAATTAGCTGATGGTTTTGTTGCTTTACCTGGTGGCTTTGGTACGTTGGAAGAGTTTAGTGAGGTATTTACCTGGAATCAGATTGGGTTACATACGAAACCTTGCGGTATTCTTAATATTAATAACTTTTATGATCCACTAATTGCCATGATCAATAAAATGGTTGATGAACAATTCTTACATGAAAAATATCGTCATATGGCAATAATTGAACAGGATCCGGCCATCTTACTTGATCGTTTCAATACTTATCGGGCGCCGTCTATAAAAACATATTAAAAGCAGCTCTATAATTAAAATAGTATTATTATGATGAGAGAGTTATACAGGAATGGTAATAATAAGTAAGAATTCATAATTGATTAAGATGGGAAAGAAATTATCTCTTTAAATAAACCATTCCTGTTGTATAGATATTAATTAAAATATCTTCTCACAGGAATGGTTGTTAATAATGCTGATTAAGTATTAGCTTACAATCATATATTCTACTACTGGATTATTACCGCCATCTGCTGTATAGGATAAATGTAAATCATCACCTAAATAATCAGTTGAGATTGAGTAGCTGCTGCTGCCAATCAGAGGATTGCTCCATGTAATATAAACGCTATAGATTTCGCCTTTGCTATCTACAAATACATAGGTACAGCGCCCTGCAACACCACCTAACAGGCTGTTTGAATCACTTCTCCAAATCGCTTTTCCAGGCGTGTTATCATTGCTTCTATTAATGACTTGAGGAGGAAGAGTGGTCCACTCACCTTGATCCAGACGAATAGAATCCTGAATAAGTTTAAGTTTATATACTGATTTGTTAGTTACTTTTGCAATAACGCTGATTGGTGCTTTTAAGGAGATTGCTTCGATCTCTGACATAGTATTACCTCTTGTGATTGATTTTAAAAATATAATTAATAAATTCCAAGATTTTAATTCAACCTGTTATGGTTATATAAAATAACTTGGGGCGTAACCAACTTTCTTAGCTATATTTGATAGCTTATTTTTACTTCTTATTAGAATTCCATTTCTTTATGTTTCCTGAAGATCAATTTTTATATCTGAGTATTTTTATTTATCGTTATCACCATTTTATTACCATTTTTGATAATTTTAATCTTTTAAAAGATTAAAATTAAAAGCAAACTATCTATTCATTGGTGTAGATAAAAAGATTTATTTTGTCTCGATGTTTTTTAAGATACCTTTTCTCTCAGATAAAAGTCAATTTTTTTGCTCTTTGTGTTTTATTATAAAATAACAACCGGTTAATTATATTTTCGTACTTAAAAACGCAGATATAAATGATAAAATATGTCTATGTTTTTAATAAATAATATATAAAACAACTATAATGACAAACAAAAATAGATTGCTAGGTCTATGATGAATGAATAATAATTTTATTGTTTTTTGAACATTAATTCATCATTATATTGATGAGATGTTAATATGTTGTAATATTGAATGAGTATAACTTAGCAACAGATTGTATTTATTTTGAATAGCTATAAACGCATTAATTTGATAAGTCTTTCTTATTGCTAAGAAGTTTATTGATTTATTGATTAACAAATATTTGGATAATGGGATGAAATTATATTCACTATAGGGACTATTACATCCTTGATGAAAATATCATAAAAAAATTAAATTGTTATAAATGTAATGTCATTGGTTATTAATATGTTTATTTTCGGTGTGTCATTATTGATTTTTCTTAATTTTCTTCTTCGTGTTTGATTTGAGAGCACATTCCGCATCAAATTAAATCACAGTATCGTTTTGTCATTCAGAGTACCAATAGAAAGCTTGTTGCTATTTTATTAAAAGTAAAAAATCAAAGCAGTCTATTTTTAGATATTAGTCGCCAGATCTTGCAAGCAAGCTTTTAAGCTGGCGGAATGCCCTGGGACTCCAGGGCTTCTCACGAGTCTGAAGTCTGTTTTAGCGAATGAATTTTCGGTACGATATAAATTAATTAGCTCGAATAACGCTCAAAACTCTCCGCGATCTCTTAACACTATTGTGGCATAATGCGCCGCTACCGATTTTTCCGATTTTCCTTTTGTTTCTAAATGTAAGAGCGAATGCAGTGTTAAGTACAAACAACATCACCATGCAATTTGGCAGTAAGCCCCTGTTTGAAAACATTTCTGTCAAGTTTGGCAACGGTAACCGTTATGGTCTGATTGGCGCTAATGGTTCCGGTAAATCTACTTTTATGAAAATTCTGGGAGGTGATCTGACACCCTCTGCCGGCAATGTCAGCACCGATCCCAATGAGCGTATTGGTAAACTGCGTCAGGATCAGTTTGCTTTTGAAGAGTTCACGGTGTTGGATACCGTGATTATGGGGCACACGGAACTGTGGCAGGTAAAGCAGGAGCGTGACCGCATCTATGCAATGGCAGAAATGAGTGAAGAGGATGGCTATCGCGTTGCGGATCTGGAAGTCGCTTATGGCGAGATGGATGGTTATAGTGCCGAAGCGCGAGCCGGAGAGTTGTTGCTAGGCGTGGGTATTCCAGTAGAACAGCATTACGGTTTGATGAGCGAAGTGGCGCCCGGCTGGAAATTGCGTGTATTGCTGGCTCAAGCGCTGTTTTCTAATCCTGATGTTCTGTTATTGGATGAACCAACGAACAACCTGGATATCGATACGATTCGTTGGTTAGAGCAAATACTGAATGAACGAAATAGCACCATGATCATTATTTCCCATGATCGTCACTTCCTGAATACAGTTTGTACTCATATGGCTGATCTCGATTACGGTGAGTTGCGTCTGTTCCCCGGTAATTATGATGAATATATGGTTGCCGCCACTCAGGCCCGTGAACGTCTGCTAGCTGATAATGCGAAGAAAAAAGCACAGATTGCGGAGTTACAATCTTTTGTCAGCCGTTTTAGCGCTAATGCTTCTAAATCAAAACAGGCGACTTCCCGTGCTCGTCAGATTGATAAAATCCAGTTGGAAGAAGTTAAAGCATCCAGCCGTCAGAATCCTTATATTCGTTTTGAGCAGGATAAGAAATTATTCCGTAATGCCCTGGAAATAGAAGGTTTAACTAAAGGTTATGACAATGGCCCTCTGTTTAAAAATCTTAATCTCTTGCTGGAAGTTGGTGAGAAACTCGCTGTTATTGGTGCTAACGGTATTGGTAAAACAACTTTCTTGAAAACGCTCGTTAGTGAAACAGAGCCAAATAGCGGCACAGTTAAATGGTCTGAAAATAGCAGCATTGGTTACTATGCTCAGGATCATGCCCATGATTTTGACTGCGATCTGACGGTTTTTGACTGGATGAGTCAATGGAAGAGAGAAGGGGATGATGAACAAGCTGTTCGTAGCGTGTTAGGCCGTTTGTTGTTCAGCCAAGATGACATTAAGAAAAAAGTCAAAGTATTATCGGGTGGCGAAAAAGGGCGGATGCTATTTGGTAAGTTGATGATGCAACAGCCAAATATTCTGATAATGGATGAACCAACAAACCACTTGGATATGGAATCCATTGAATCCCTGAACCTTGCGCTTGAATTGTATAAAGGTACTTTGATATTTGTTTCTCATGATCGGGAATTTGTGAGTTCCTTGGCAAGCCGAGTTATGGAAATTAAATCTGATAAAGTCATTGATTTCAAAGGTACTTATGATGAGTATCTGAGAAGTCAGGGAATTATTGAGTAATAATTTTATGAGATAAATCGCCCCGGTGGAGATAACCGGGGCGTGTTATTTCTGTTGTGTGTTATTTATAGCAGTGTGTTATTTCTATCGGTGGATAGAATTAACTGCTGCACACTTCGCAATTGGGATCTTTAAGTAACTTAATATCACGAAATTGCATCGTCATTGCATCAAACAATAAAACCTTTCCGCTGTTGACTTTGCCATATCCAGTAAGGAGTTTGATGGTTTCCATTGCTTGTAGTGTACCGATGGTACCGACTAATGGCGCCATAACTCCCGTTTCTACACATGTTAGATTGTTTTCGCCAAACAGTCTGCTCAGGCAACGGTAGCAGGGAGCATCTGATTGATAAGTAAATGTAGTGAGTTGTCCTTCCATGCGAATAGCTGCGCCGGAAACCAGAGGCGTTTTCTTTGCCAGACACGAGAGGTTCAGTTGTTCGCGGATTGCCACATTATCAGTACAATCCAAGACAACATCATTCTGGCTGATGAGCTTATCTAGCGCTTGATCTTCTAGTAATCCATTAACGGTTTTAATCGTGACATGTGGGTTTATTGCCCGGAGCGTCAACTGGGCTGAATGCACCTTAGCCATGCCGATACGTTCGTCCCGATGCAGGATCTGCCGTTGTAGGTTCGAGAGAGAAACGGTATCAAAATCCAGTAGTGTTATTGTTCCCACACCTGCTGCGGTCAAATACTGGGATGCTGCGCAACCTAAACCACCGGCACCGACTATCAGGATCGCCGAAGATTTCAATTTTTCCTGACCGTCAAAATCAAACCCGCGTAGAACAATCTGACGGTTATAGCGTAGGGTTTCTGTGTCTGTGAGTTCAATGGTCATTATTCATTTTTCAGTAAGTGATTGAACAATTCGATTTCAACATTTTCACCAATTTCTACCCGCCCACGTTCACGTTCCAGAACAATGAAGCAGTTCCCCTGAGTGAATGAACTAAATATATGAGAACCTTGATGCCCTGTCGTACAGACTTCTAATTGACCTTGTTCATTCACCGAAGCAATACCTCGTTGGAAATCCATTCTTCCCGGTGTCTTTTTCAATGGTGTGGTGACCTTGGCGCACATACGCATAGGGGGTTGCCATGCCGTAAAACCGGATAGATGCGCGATTAAAGGTTGAACTAATTGATAGAAAGTGAGAACGGCTGAAACTGGATTACCGGGCAAACCACAGAACCAGGCGTTTTTTAGTTTGCCAAAAGCGAAAGGTTTACCCGGTTTAATTGCCAGTTTCCAGAAACAGATTTCGCCTAATTCATCCAGTATCTGTTTGGTGTAGTCTGCTTCACCCACAGAAACACCACCACTGCTGATAACTAAATCAGCTTGTTGATCTGCTTCACCAAAAACATGGCGTAAGGCTTGGGGATTGTCTGCAATAACCCCTAAATCAATAACGTCGCAATCCAGTTTCTCCAGCATTAGTCGAACGGCAAGACGGTTGGTATCATAAATTTGGCCTTCCTTAAGTGGGTGACCGATAGCTTGTAGCTCATCACCGGTCGAAAAAATGGCGACTTTTAATTTGCGAACTACTTCAACGTCGGTGATGCCTAAAGAGGCAATCAGGGGTAACTGAGCGGTGGATAATTTGCTGCCTGCCGGTAGTACTACCGCACCTTCAGTAATATCTTCGCCGGCCAGCCGGATATTCTGGCCTTGCTTGGCTGGCTGAGTGAAGACGATGCCATCATCAGTAATCTCTGCGTGTTCTTGCATAATGACCGTATCAGCGCCTGTGGGAATAGGCGCGCCAGTCATAATGCGGATACAAGTTGCAACCGGCCATTCTCCTTGAAAAGGTGCGCCTGCAAGTGCTTTTCCTGCCAGAGGCAGTGGTTTACAGCTATTTAAATCCGTATAGCGCACGGCATAACCATCCATTGCTGAGTTAGCAAAGGGAGGCACATTGATAGGAGAAATAATATTTGTTGCAGTGATGCGTCCTGATGTTTGCGGGAGGTTGACGGTTTCTGTATCAGTCAGTGGTGTAACTTGTGTCAGAAATTTTTCCAACGCCTGCTGCAAAGAGATCAATCCAGAGGTGTGACAGTGATCCATAATGATGCTCCCAGATAAGGTTTTTCATTAATGGCATTATGACAGAGATCATCCTATGTGTGAGTGATATTTGGCTTTGATGAGTATCCTATGTTTCATAAATGCGGCGATATTGGTATCGGTGGTCCAAAGCGCCGCAACATGTGATAAATATGCAGAACATGACGATTAACCTGGCATCAGGGAGTTTGCTGTTGTCATAGCCAGGTTAGAAAGCAAGTAAGCGCTTATAAGGTTTGACCACTGTCAACGGTTATGATTTGTCCTGTCATCGATTCTGCTTTTAACAGCATCAAGGTTATTTCTGCAACATCTTCTGGCGTTGAAATTCTTTCTAAGGGCAAATAAGTGCAAAGCGTATGCATTTTCTCTTCTCTCCCTTTCCACCATCTTGTTTCAACGGCGCCTGGCGCTACGCAGTTAACCCTGACCGATGGAGCCAGTACCCGAGCTAAGGATCTTGTCAGTCCGTGAACCGCTGATTTGGAAGCGGCATAGGGGATACAAGAACCTAGGCCTGTTTCGCCGGCGATACTACCGACATTCACGATAGCACTCCCCGTTCTTGCTTTAAGATAAGGTGCAGCATACCGGCAACAATGAAATGTGCCTTTCACATTAACATCAATAATGGTATCCCAAATATCGCTAGATATGGCATCAAGATCTTCAAATTGAAGTTGTCTGGTTGTCGCCGCGTTATTTACCAGATAGTCGATCCCGCTAAACTTTTCCACGACGGTGTTTATCATTGCCTGCACAGCTGATTCGTCGGCAACATCCGCTTTTATCGCGATAGCTTGCCCCCCATCCTTGATAATGGCTTCTGTTGTTTCCAGCGCTTCAAGTTCACTTTGTGAATAGATCACTGCGACCGCAGCACCTTGTTTCGCCAGCATAATACTGATAGCCCGTCCTATACCGGTTCCACCACCGGTTACAATGGCTGTCTTACCTTGAAATGCTTTATACATAACAATGCTCCTTAATTAATATTTGTACATGACATGATGAATCATATCTCTTATAGACAGGTTTGTTAGTACCATTTTGGTATTATTGTGTGGAAGCCTGACTAATTCAGCTAATGTTGTGTTGTAAAACTCGATTTAACCTTAATATACCCTATGGATTTCAAGGTGCATCGCGGCGGCAAGGGAGCGAATCCCCGGGAGCATAGATAACTATGTGACCGGGGTGAGTGCAGCCAACAAAGAGGCAATTTGAAAGATGACGGGTATAGACGTAACTTGGAAGAGGTAAAGTAAATAAGTGGAGCAGAGTACGAAAATTCATATACGCTGACATTCCAGATACTGTAATTAATTGCTTACTGATTTTTTATTTATGGGCAGAAATAATTTACGTTTTTCTGGGAATTTTGTTAATTAAAAGTGTGTATTGTATTTGATTTCTGTTTTGGATTGTGAGAAATAAATTAAAAAAATAATATCTTATGGCTATGAACAATTCAATGTCTCCTCAACAAAGTCACCACTACCTAGCTTTTCATATCGCAATGAGTGGATTTTTGGCGCTGGTCGTCGCTATGGGAATTGGGCGTACTGCTTTCACTCCTCAAGTACCTTTAATGATCGCAGAATTCCAGTTTAGTCTGACTGGGGCCGGTATTGTTGCGGCTTTTAACTATTTGGGATATCTGGCCGGCTCCTATGATGCAATGCGGGCGCGCCGTTTGATTGAATATCGGCTTTGGGCCGGATTATGGGGAGCAGTGATTATCACATTGCTCTCTGCACTATTGTATGGGGCGATATTGCACAGTATCGCCCGTTTTTTTATTGGTTGGGCGAGTGGTTGGACATTGGTGTTAGTAACATCATGGGCCAATGAACAGTTGGCTAAATTGAATCGTCCTGCGTTGAGTGCTGCCATATTTGCGGGGCCGGGAGTCGGGATATTCGTTACTGGTATCCTTGCTATCGGTATTCAAGCATGGCAAGTGAGTGCTTCCGAAGCATGGATGTTGTATGGCATTTTGGCGCTGATTTGCAGTATCTATATTAGTCGGCATTTGCCCCGTAGTGGTGAGTTACACCGTTCACAGGCTGAGGTGAAGAAACTGACTTTGACACCTGCAATTAAGCGGCTGGTATGGGGCTACAGCTTAGCGGGCTTTGGTTATATTTTACCTGCGACTTTTCTTTCACAAATGGCAAGTGATCGTTTCCCTGGCAGCTTGTTTGCACAGTTTGTCTGGCCAATATTTGGTGGTGCCGCAGTTATCGGCATCGGTTTTGCTATTCTGACCCGTCATATGCTGACAACGCAAATCCGGCTTGCGATCACTTTATGGATTCAGGCTGTGGGCATTCTTATCGCTGAGATCATTCCGGGAATAGGTGGTCTGGCATTAAGCTCTTTGTTGGTTGGTGGTGGTTTTATGTGTGTGGTGCAAATAGGGTTTCAGTATGGGCGTGAATTAGCACCAGAACATAGCCGTTATATGGCTGGGTTATTAACCACCGGATATGCTGTCGGGCAGCTTATTGGGCCGATGCTGTCAGCGGTTTCTACCGCAATAACCGGGAGATTGGAGCCAGCATTATATGTTGCATTGATTACCTTGGTCATTGCCGGGTTATTGGTTTGTAACAGGAATGAACCGACCAGTGAAATGCGTGTGTAAAAAATTCATATAATTATGAAAAGCAATCACTGGATAATCACCACGTGCTCATTTACAGTGTGTGCAATAGTTATCTGTTAGTTGTGATTGTTTCAGTGATGGTATACCCAATGTATTTTAAGATGCATCGCGACGGCAAGGGAGCGAATTCCCGGGAGCATAGCGAACTATGTGACCGGGGTGAGTGCAGCCAACAAAGAGGCAACTTGAAAGATAGCGGGTATATTTATGACTTAAACATCCATTTTACTACCCGCCAGATGATGGAAAGTAATGTCTTTGGAGAAAATAATGTCATCCTTAAGTAAAGAAGCTGAGCTTGTGCATTCGGCGCTGGAAGCTCGTGGTCTTGAAACGCCCTTGCGTGGTCAGGCATTGGCGCCGGAAGTGCGCAAAGCGCGGATTGAGGAGCATATGACGGAAGTTATGAAACTGTTGAATCTTGATTTGCGTGATGACAGTTTGGCAGAAACCCCAGGTCGTATTGCGAAAATGTATGTCGATGAGATTTTTTCAGGATTGGACTACAGCAATTTCCCGAAAATCACATTGATAGAGAATAAAATGAAAGTGGACGAAATGGTGACCGTTCGTGATATCACACTCACCAGCACCTGCGAACACCATTTTGTGACCATTGATGGCAAGGCGACGGTTGCCTATATTCCAAAAGATAAAGTGATTGGGTTGTCTAAAATTAACCGTATTGTGCAATTTTTTTCTCAACGTCCACAGGTTCAGGAGCGCCTGACCCAGCAGATCTTGATTGCATTACAGACACTCCTTGGCACCAATAATGTTGCCGTATCGATTGATGCGGTTCATTACTGTGTGAAAGCGCGGGGCATCCGTGATGCAACCAGTACCACGACAACAACCTCCTTGGGGGGATTATTTAAATCTAGTCAAAATACCCGTCAAGAGTTTTTACGCACAACTCGCCATGTGTAATTTTCACACTGGGATATAAGAATGGCCTGCCAGAGAATTGACTCACTGGATAGTATTCGTGGCTTGGCAATACTGGGGATATTGCTACTCAATATCTCCGGTTTTGCTTTGCCATCCGCTGCTTATTTGAATCCGGCATATAATGGTTCAGCTTCTTTAACTGATTTGATTGTCTGGTCTGTACTTAGCGTCTTTGTTCAGGGAAAGTTCCTGTGTATTTTGGCCTTCTTATTTGGTGCGGCATTGGAGCTACTATTACCAAGGGGCAAAATCTGGAATTATCCACGATTAACCATACTTGCTCTAATTGGAATGGGACATGGCATCCTACTCTGGGATGGCGATATTTTGCTCTCTTATAGTTTGGCAGGTTTTTTCAGCTTTCAATTGATTAGCCAAAATAGCGCCAGTAACCGGTTATTTATGAAAGGCGCTATTTTTTATCTGATCGGATTAGTGCTATTGTTTATTCTCGGCTTTTTTTCCAGCGGCGAATCTAATAATGTTTCTTGGCAATCGACGGAATTCCAGATGTTATACGAAACATATTGGAAAACGTCTGGTGGATGGCTGGCAGCAAAAGAGCGTTTCAATCAGATCATGTTGATGATGGTCATGCTGTTTGTTCAGTATGGTTGGCAGCTTATTGGTATTATGTCATGTGGTGCTGGATTAATGCGTAATGGTTGGCTAAAAGGGGAATTTTCAGTGAGCCATTATCGAAATGTGGCGCTAGTGCTGATACCGCTCAGTGTTGCTGTTCAGATATTCTCTGTGGTGCTCCAATATACCCATAATTGGGATTACTTTTGGTCAGGCATTGTCGGTTATATCCTTGCTGAGTTGGTAACGCCATTTCAGGCACTGGGGTATATGGCTTTAATATATGGTTTCTGGCCGATCATTTCATGCTGGAGAATTAATTACTGGCTCAATCAGGTTGGGCGAATGGCGATGAGTAATTACTTGCTACAAACCTTAATCTGCACCTTGCTGTTTTATAACCTTGGGTTTTTTGGTCAATTTAGCCGTTTGGAATTGCTTGCATTTATTCTTCCCATTTGGGCAGTGAATATTCTTTTTTCATGCTGGTGGTTACGTCGTTACCCGCAAGGCCCAGTAGAACAGCGGTGGCGTGAGATTACGGCGGTGTTGGCTCGGTCGGCTTAAACTGGGTTTTATCCATTGACCGTAATTCTTCAGGAGTTACGGCAGGGTAATCAGTCATACCTTTTGGTACCTTATACGGAGCAGGAATAGGGATCAACGGACCCAAGAAACGAGGTTCACGTTTCAGAATATAAAGATCAGTCAGGGCACCAAGGCGGGCAATGATTTCACGTAATCGAACGGTAATCATATTCTTGGGTGTGGAAACTGCATAACACTGAGCATCAATTCCCATATGCATAGCGATAAACAGGGCTCGTTCGCAATGAAATCGCTGGGTAATAATCGTGAAATCATTAGTGTTAAAAACTTTCCGGGTTCTGACTATTGAGTCAAGTGTTCTGAAACCAGCAAAATCCAGTACGATATTTGCAGCAGGAATACCCGCTTTTACCAAATCTCTGCGCATGGTTACCGGTTCGTTATAACTTTGCTGAGCATTGTCGCCACTCAGTAACAAATATTTGATTTTGTCGCTGTTATAAGCATTAATCGCTCCCTGAATACGGTACATATAGTACTGATTTGGCGCGCCAGAGAGGTAATATTTAGCAGTACCAAGTACTATACCCACTTCACGTTCAGGAAGTTGTTTGAGATCATCAAAGACATAGGGGGCTGTTTTCCAACTAATCCAGCGGTCAAGTGCAATAGCTGTCAGTATCAGCATCCCTATGATGAATAACAGACTAGTTATCAGGCGCTTCCACATGCTTTTGCCTTATACACATTAATGACTGAATTTGTTAAAGGCTACTTTACCTGAAATTTCGAAGCAAGTTTTCTCTGTAAGAAAAAAGCTTGATAGTAAAAGAGAACTAACAAGCTTTTTACGTATTTTTAATGATAAAAATCAGAATGAAGTACGTTTGTACACGCGGTATTCAGGTTTCCAGAAGTTGCGTTCAATCGCTTCATCCAGTGCTCCATCTGAGGTCACAGTGGCAACGCCCTGTATTTGTGCTTCTTTGGCGACTTGTTTGGCAATTTTGCGTGACACTTCCTGAATATCATCGATAAGTGGTAGTAACGGACCTTGACCCTCTTGGGCTAAGGGTGAGCAATCCGCCAATGTTCGGCTTGCTGCCATCAACATACCGTCAGTAACCAGTTTGGCCCCCGATGCAATGACACCCAAGCCAATGCCGGGGAAGATATAGGCATTGTTACATTGCGCTATTGGATACTCCTGATCTTTATATTTTACCGGATTAAATGGACTACCTGTTGCAACCAAGGCGGCACCATCCGTCCAGTTGATGATATCTTCGGGACGGGCTTCAACACGGGAAGTTGGATTCGATAATGGCATGACGATTGGACGTTCACAATGTTTATGCATCTCACGGATGATCTCTTCTGTAAACAACCCTGCCTGACCTGAAACACCAATCAATACTGTCGGTTTAGCATTACGGACAACATCGAGCAGCGAGATTGAATCGCTGTTTACATCCCATTTAGCCAATGAGTCGCTTTTCTGCACCAGCTTGTTCTGGAAATCCAATAGATTTGGCAGCTTGTCTGTCAATAAACCGAAACGGTCAACCATGAAAATACGGGCACGAGCCTGTTCTTCGCTTAAACCTTCTGATTTCATTTGGGAGACGATCTGTTCTGCAATGCCGCAACCAGCGGAACCTGCGCCGAGGAAGGTGACCGTTTGATCTTTCAATTGACGGCCCGCCGCGCGACTGGCGGCAATTAAGCTACCTAACGTAACGGCGGCAGTTCCCTGAATATCATCATTAAAGCAACAAATCTCGTGGCGATAGCGATTAAGAAGAGGCATGGCATTTTTTTGTGCGAAATCTTCAAATTGCAGCAACACATTTGGCCAGCGGCGTTTAACAGCCTGAATAAATTCGTCTATGAATTCATCATACTCTTCACCCGTGATACGCGGGTGACGCCAACCCATATATAACGGGTCATTCAGGCGTTGCGGGTTGTTGGTGCCTACATCCAGGACGACTGGCAGTGTATAAGCCGGGCTGATACCACCGCAGGAGGTATACAAGGAGAGCTTACCGATAGGAATACCCATTCCGCCAATGCCTTGGTCGCCCAAACCGAGGATACGTTCACCATCGGTAACAACGATGACTTTTACATTTTGTTTGGTTGCATTTTGCAGCATGTCATCAATATGTGCTTTGTTTGGATATGAGATGAACAGGCCACGGGCACGGCGGTAAATATCGGAAAAGTGCTCACAAGCTTCACCGACGGTTGGGGTATAGATGATCGGCATCATTTCGTTCAAATGCGCATCCAGCAGGCGGTAGAACAGGGTTTCGTTAGTGTCCTGAATATTTCGCAGGTAAATGTGCTTATCTGCATCATTTTTGAAATCAAGATACTGCCGATAGGCACGTTCAGCTTGTTCTTCGATGGTTTCGACCGCTTCCGGTAATAAACCGTAAAGATTAAAGTTGCTGCGTTCTTCCTTAGTAAAAGCGCTGCCTTTATTCAGCAGGGGGAATTCCAACAGAATTGGGCCAGCATAGGGAATGTATAGTGGACGTTTACTTTCGTGTTCCAGTTCCATGAATCTTACTCTTTGAACTAAATGGATAAAAGGTCGCTACAGATCCTAAGAGATAGGAAAAATATGTACAGTAAATGTTACTTAATTAGAGGTATTATGAGTAAAAATGAGAGATAACATCCAGAGTTAGCTAATAAAATGTTACGGTAATTATTTTTACAGCGGAAAACCCTCTATCTGCATAAAGGGAAAAATGAATTTTCCACTGAACTCAGAAAGTGTAGTAATCAAATTTGCTGCAACCGAGCGCAGCAAGTATAGATTGAGTCGCACTCCGTTGGGATAAATCACTGTGTTTTCCCTCAACTAACACCGCTCTTTCGATAGCCAGGCAATCACTACCAGAAATGTTCATCAGAATCAGCGCTGCTTGTAATGGGGGCAAGCTTGGGTTAAATGCGGCATTTTCTGCATAACGCCCAGGATAAATTCTTCCATCTTTTCCCAGAAGTGCGGTACCACTGTAGGAATTACTGTATGGGGCATAGCTCTGGTTTGCTGCATCTAATGCCGTTAGTACTAATTTATCCGTCGTTTCTAGTTTATAGCCATGGTTGACCGGATCCATCAACAAAGTTGTGATGCCCAGATCATTTGGACCAAAAGAATCTGGCAGATAGTGATCTAATGTTGAAGGTGCCTGCTTTGGCAGATGAATCTCTAATTGAGTGCCACTATTAAGTTCATTCATAAATTGACGGCAGTGGCCGCACGGAGAGTAATTCACAGTAACAGATGCCAGTCTTTTCTCGCCCAATAACCAGGCGTGGGTAATCGCACATTGTTCAGCATGAATCGTTTGCTGTAGTGGTACACCAGCAAATTCCATATTAGCGCCAAAATAGAGGTTTCCGCTTTCACCGCGGGCAATTGCACCAACATTAAAATGTGATATTGGTGTCAGGGAACATGCCGCTGCGAGTGGCAACAGGGCGACAGCCAAGGTGTTATCGTCAAAACCGCAGGCTTTCTTAATAGATTTAGCCTGTTCAGCAGTGAGCATGGCAGGAAAGTCATCGTTTCCTGCGTAAGGTAAAAGTGCATCCTGTAGTTTAGATGGCAGCTGTACCCATATAGGGTGAAAACGAGCTTGCATAGCGTGATCTCCGAATTAACTTAAGATCATTCTAAGTTGTCTGATGAGATTTGTAATGTGATAAATATCATATAGATGATGAGAATTATGTAATTGAAGTTGGTAATCGAGCGATTATTATCAAATTTCCTAACAGATATACTAGCTAAATAGGTATAGCAGCACCGGGAATACAAAAGGGGCTGTTAGTGAAGTAATGATACCGCAGGTCATCAATGCCAATGAGCTGTATGCGCCTTCAACGAAATTGACCTCTGCACAGCGGGCGGTACCCAAAGCATGTGATGCCGTTCCCATTGCTAAGCCGCGGGATGCTTTGGTTTTTACCTGTAAAAGATCAAACAGGTTATGACCAAATATTGCGCCGAGAATGCCGACAAAAATGACACAAGCAGCACTGATTGCAGGAATACCGCCAATGGCGTCTGCTACTGCCATTGCTATTGGTGTTGTGACAGATTTAGGCAGTATCGAAGCGGCCATTTCAGGCGTGGCGCCCATCCACAAGGCAATAGCAGCGCCTGTCACCATAGCGACAATACTACCGATAAAACAGATGCTAATAATGGACTTCCATTGGGCTCGGATCTGGTGTATCTGCTCATATAGAGGAAATGCCAGCGCAACTACGGCGGGCTGGAGTAGATCATTTAGAATTTGGCTGCCGGCAAAATAGTGTTCATAAGGCGTGTGGGTTATTAACAATATTGGAATAAGGACGGCGATAGAAACCAATAAGGGGTTCAGAATGGGAATTTTGCATCGTAGTGAAAGTTTTCTTGCGGTGTAGAATACAATCAATGTTAATGGCAGTGACCACCAAATGTGACTTAACATTTTTATTTCTCTTGTTTCTGTTGGTTACTCTTAATTTCTGATGCGGAGCCTATAATTGGACGTTCATGATGAACATAGTGGGAACTGTAAGCAACGATAATCATAACAATTGCAGTACTGATCAGGCATGAAAAAACAATCGGAATTATCTGTTGGCTGAGTTGATCGTAATAATTCATTACGCCTACGCCAATAGGTAGAAACAGCAAGGTCATATTTTTTAGTAACAGGCTACAGCCTGGTTTTGCCCAATGAGCAGGAATCAGCTGGAAAGCTAATAAAACGAACAAGATCAACATACCGATAATACTGCCGGGAATAATGATGGGTAGTAGGGAAGAAATGGCATTACCTGTCAGCAAACATAAATAAATCAGAACAAATGCTCGCAGGTACTGCCAACCAACAATCAGTACTTCACGAAACGACATAACAAAATTCCTAATTCCGGTGAGGTATTCATCATACAATTAACCTTGGGAAGGTGCCATAGCTCACATTTAAAAAAACGGGGACCATTGCTGATCCCCGTGAGTAAAAATATCAGTGAAATAAATTAACGGTTATTTCACTTGCATACCGGGTTGGGCGCCGCTGTCTGGGCTGAGCAAGAAGATATCTTTTCCACCAGGTCCGGCCGCCATAACCATCCCTTCTGAAATACCAAAGCGCATTTTGCGTGGCGCCAGATTGGCTACCATAATGGTTAAACGGCCTTCCAGCGCTTTTGGATCAGGATAACTGGAGCGGATACCAGAAAACACCTGACGGGTTTCACCGCCCAGATCCAGCATCAGTTTCAGCAACTTATCTGAGCCTTCGACAAAATCAGCCTGTTTAATAAGGGCGACGCGCATATCAACTTTGGCAAAATCATCAAAGGTGATCGTGTCCTGAATCGGATCTTCTGCCAGTGGACCGCTGACTTTTTGTGGTGTGTTGATGCTCTCTTTCGATGCCGCAACCATAGCGTCCACTTTATCTATATCAATGCGATTGAACAGGGCCTTAAAGGCAGAAACTTGATGATCCAGCAGCGGCTGTTCAATACCATGCCAGGTGAGTTCTGTATTTAAGAAAGCTTCTGCGCGTTCTGCCAGACTTGGTAAAACGGGTTTCAGGAAAGTCATCAAAACGCGGAACAGGTTGATGCCCATTGAACAGATAGCTTGAAGATCGGCATCACGGCCTGCTTCTTTTGCCACCACCCACGGCGCTTGCTCATCCACATAACGGTTTGCCAAATCAGCCAGTGCCATGATTTCACGGATTGCTTTGCTGAATTCGCGGTTATTAAACTCTTCTGCAATCACCTTTGCCCCATCAATAAACTGTTGGTAAAGCACCGGATCAGCCAGTTTATCCGCCAGCTTGCCGTTAAAGCGTTTATTAATGAAGCCTGCATTACGGGAGGCCAGGTTAACAACTTTATTAACGATATCGCTGTTAACACGCTGAACAAAATCTTCCAGATTCAGATCGATATCATCAATGCGAGCAGAGAGTTTGGCTGCATAGTAATAACGCAAACAGTCTGCATCTAGATGATCCAAATAAGTGCTGGCTTTAATAAAAGTACCACGGGATTTGGACATCTTCGCACCGTTGACGGTGACATAGCCGTGAACAAACACGTTGGTTGGCTTACGGTAACCGCTGCCTTCCAGCATGGCAGGCCAGAACAGGCTGTGGAAATAAACAATGTCTTTACCGATAAAGTGATACAGATCGGCGGCGGAATCTTTTGCCCAGAACTCATCAAAGCTCAGATTTCCGCGTTTGTCACACAGGTTTTGGAAAGAGCCCATATAGCCAATGGGAGCATCCAGCCAGACATAAAAATATTTGCCCGGCGCATCAGGAATTTCAAAACCGAAATAGGGGGCATCACGGGTGATATCCCACTGTTGTAAACCGGATTCAAACCATTCCTGCATTTTGTTAGCAACTTGTTCCTGTAATGCGCCGGAGCGGGTCCAGGCTTGTAACATGTTACTGAATGCGGGCAGATCGAAGAAGAAGTGTTCTGTTTCACGCATTTCTGGCGTCGCGCCGGAGACAGCAGAACGTGGGTTGAGTAGCTCAGTTGGGCTGTAGGTTGATCCGCAAACTTCACAGTTATCGCCATACTGATCTTCTGCCTTACATTTCGGGCAGCTACCTTTCACAAAGCGATCCGGCAGAAACATATTTTTCTCAGGATCATATAACTGAGAAATAGTACGATTTTTAATATGACCGTTTTTTTTCAGTTCGAGATAGATTTTGGTTGATAACGTTTGGTTCTCTTCGCTATGCGTAGAGTGATAGTTATCATAGCTCACTGAAAAGCCAGTAAAATCCTGATGATGCTCTTGGTTCACCGTTGTGATCATCTCTTCAGGAGCAATACCCATTTGCTGAGCTTTCAGCATGATTGGTGTTCCATGAGCGTCATCGGCACAGATAAAGTGAACCTCTTTGCCGCGCATTCGCTGAAAACGGACCCAAATATCTGCTTGGATATGTTCCAGCATGTGACCGAGATGGATTGGACCGTTAGCATATGGCAACGCGCACGTTACCAATAATTTTTTTGCGACTTGAGACATAGTAAGGATCTGACTTCCAATAAGTGAAAAAGGAAGTTTGATGTTAACCGATCAAAAAAATTGTCGCTAGGGTAAGGTTTAATATTAGTGAGTTTTATCCAGTGCGTCTTAAAACCAAAATACTTCAGAGGCTGTCAATGGATAAAAATTGGATTAGTGAGCGGAAAGCGGGTTTTTGTCGCTAATTTTATCCGAACGCATTGGGTTCTGTTATGATGGAGAGATGGTTTTTAGCTAATGATAATCATTAAAGGAGCCGGGATGAACTCACAATCCCCCGAGCAGACCAATCCTGACCTGCTGAAATCTCAGGTAACAAAAATACTTACTACTTTTACACACCTGACACTAGAACGTGATTTGACAACATTGAAGGCCCTACATCATTGCACGATGCTTGATGGTGTCTTGCACATTGAATTACTGATGCCGTTTGTCTGGCAAAGCGGTTTTAAGGCATTAAAAGCAGCGACAACGGAAAAATTACAGGCGGTAACTGGTGCAAAATCGGTGGCGTGGAAATTGATCCATGATATCAGCACATTACGTCGCGCTAATGATTTGCCGGGAATTAATGGTGTCCGCAATATTTTGGCTGTCAGCTCGGGTAAAGGTGGGGTGGGTAAATCCAGCACTGCCGTAAACCTGGCGCTGGCATTGGCTCAGGAGGGGGCAAAAGTCGGTATTCTGGATGCAGATATCTACGGTCCTTCTGTTCCGAGTATGTTGGGAACCACCAAAGAGCGCCCAACTTCCCCGGACGGGCAGCATATGGCGCCGATTATGACTCATGGCCTTGCCACTAACTCGATTGGTTATTTAGTAACAGATGACAATGCAATGGTATGGCGCGGCCCAATGGCTAGTAAAGCATTGATGCAGATGTTACAGGATACATTATGGCCGGATCTTGATTATCTGGTTATCGATATGCCACCAGGAACCGGTGATATTCAGCTCACTTTGTCACAAAACATCCCGGTAACGGGGGCGCTAGTGGTAACAACGCCTCAGGATATTGCCTTAATTGACGCAATGAAAGGTATCGTCATGTTCCAGAAAGTGAAGGTGCCTGTATTGGGTATTATTGAAAACATGAGTACGCATATTTGTGGTAACTGTGGTCACCTGGAACCTATTTTTGGTACCGGTGGGGCAGAAAAATTGGTGGCTAAATATCACTGTAAATTATTGGGACAAATCCCGCTGCATATTTCACTGCGTGAAGATCTTGATCGTGGTCAGCCAACCGTTATTAGTAATCCTGATAGTGAATTTACCGATATTTATCGCGAAATTGCCGCGAATATTTCAGCACAGATGTATTGGCAAGGTGAGAAGATACCAACAGAAATTTCGTTCCGTGCTGTTTAATGCAAGCATTTGATTGATGATAATGGGTGGTGTTTTCATTGCCCGCTTTTTGTATGGGGAGATTTTGTGTGGGGAGAAGTATGCTTGTTCGATTTCCTTCGTTACATGGTTTTTATGCGAAACGCTTCGAAAAAAGTGAGACTTCTCTTGTTTACACTGGAACAGATACCATTAACTCCCTATAATCTCGCCAAACAAAGCACTTAGTAAGTGCTTTGTTCCCATTTTTTTCTAGAATCAGGTTATCTCTATTATGGCTGACGAAGCATATCAGTGCACAATTGTAGGAATTTCTGGTGCATCTGCCTCAGGTAAAAGTCTCATTGCTAATACACTTTATCGTGAATTACGCGCTCAGGTTGGTGATCACAATATCGGTATTATACCAGAGGATTGCTATTATAAAGATCAGAGCAATCTATCAATGGAAGAGCGTTATAAGACTAATTATGACCATCCAAGCTCAATGGATCACAATCTGCTCTTTTCTCACCTACAAGCGCTGAAAATGGGTGAATCAATTGAATTGCCACAATACGATTATGTTGCTCATACTCGTAAACCAGAAGCGATTCATTTTGCACCGAAAAGGGTTATTATTCTGGAAGGTATTCTATTATTGACCGATAAGCGCTTGCGCCAGGAGATGGACTTCTCTATTTTTGTTGATACGCCACTGGATATTTGCCTTATGCGTCGTATTAAGCGGGATGTGCATGAACGGGGGCGTTCTCTGGATTCGGTTATTGAGCAATATCATAAAACTGTGCGTCCAATGTTCCTGCAATTTATTGAACCATCAAAGCAATATGCAGATATTATTGTGCCGCGCGGGGGTAAAAACCGAGTAGCAATTGATATATTGAAAGCCAAAATTGGTCAGTTCTGCGAATAATATACCCTATGGATTTCAAGATGCATCGCGACGGCAAGGGAGCGAATCCCTGGGAGCATAGCGAACTATGTGACTGGGGTGAGTGAGCGCAGCCAACAAAGAGGCAACTTGAAAGATAACGGATATAAAACTTTGCTTGTCAGTCATTGAATTGATAAGCAGCATCGTATTGGAGAGGAAATAATGCGACTCTGTGACCGCGACATTATTAAATGGCTTGATGAAGGTAAATTGGTCATTGCTCCACGTCCGCCGATTGAACGTATTAACGGGGCAACTGCGGATGTGCGCCTTGGGAATCAGTTTCGTGTTTTCTGTGGTCATACTGCGGCATATATTGATTTGAGTGGTCCGAAAGATGAGGTCAGTGCTGCGCTTGATCGTGTGATGAGTGATGAAATAATTCTGTCTGACGATGAGGTTTTTTTCCTCCATCCTGGCGAGTTGGCATTGGCCGTTACGCTGGAATCTGTCACATTGCCGGACGATTTGGTGGGCTGGCTTGATGGCCGTTCTTCTCTTGCTCGTCTTGGGTTGATGGTACACGTGACAGCACACCGGATTGATCCGGGCTGGCATGGTCAGATTGTTCTTGAATTCTATAACTCTGGTAAATTGCCTCTGGCGTTACGTCCGGGTATGGTCATCGGTGCTTTGAGTTTTGAGCCATTGTCTGGTTCCGCTGACCGTCCGTATAACCGTCGTCAAGATGCAAAATATAAAAACCAACAGGGTGCGGTGAGTAGCCGTATTGATGAAGATTAACATTTTTATCGGCTATTGAGTTGCATTGACTGTTTTGACAAAAAAAGCTGAGGAAGTCATGAAGAGATTGCTGACGGCACTGATTATTTTGCTGGTTGTGATTATTACCGGTCTGGCAGCATTAGTCATGTTAGTAAACCCAAATGACTTTCGGGCTTATATGGTCAAGCAGGTGCAAAAGAAGAGTGGCTACCAACTCGTCCTGCAAGATGGTATGCGCTGGCATGTCTGGCCGAAATTGAGCATCATTACCGGGCGTATGTCATTAACGGCCCCAGGAGCGGCTCAACCAACAGTGACGGCAGAAAATATGCGTCTTGATGTGGAGTTGTGGCCGCTTCTTTCTCATCAGCTTGCAGTTAAAGAGGTGATGCTGAAAGGGGCGATATTGAGAGTAACCCCGGAGAGCCAGTCGCAGAAGAAAGAGAATACCCCTATTGCACCAACAGGGAGTACAGCCAACTCTGTTGTGAAGGGTGAGGGTTGGAAGCTTGATATCGCCAGAATTAAGATCGCGGATAGTTTGCTTATTTGGCAGCGAGATGATCATGAGCAGTTAAATGTCCGCGATATTAATCTACTAATGGAGCGAGATAACCAAAACCATATCAGCGTAGAGTTAAGTAGCAAAGTCAGTAAGAATCAGCAAGACTTGGCTTTTAATCTTAATGCAGATGTCGATATTACTGATTATCCATATCGTGTTGCGGGTAATATTGACTCCTTTGATTACCAACTCCAGGGCGCAGGTATACCTACGGGAGGAATTAGTGGTTCAGGAAAAGTACATGCTGTTTATCAAAAAGAGACGACAGATGGGCCGCAAACAATTTCTTTACAGACGCTAAGTTTCACCGCTAATGAGAGTGAACTGCATGGCAGTATAAAAGCAATGTTGGGGGCTCATGCGGATTATCGGATCGATTTATCTTCCCAAAAACTGAATTTAGATAATCTGATGGGATGGGACTTGCTTCCTAAAGAGGATTCAGAAGTTAAACGTTATTACCGGATAGAGAATAGTTCAGCTAAACCGGTAATCGCCGTTTCAAGTTCTGCCCCGCCTGATTATAGCGCTGCATTTCTAAATGACTTTAACGCCAATGTGACTATTAATGCGGACAAATTTGTTTATCGAGGAATGGAGATCGATAATCTGATATTGAAAGCGACAAATAATAGTGGTACTGCTGAAATTTCTACTCTGAATGGCAAATTATTTGGTGGTGATTTCTCTATTCCGGTTATTTTAGATGCAACGGGTAATCAACTTAAGTTACACGCAAAACCTTTACTGCGGAATATAGAACTGGAACCAGTACTCAAAGCCTTTTCCTTACCACCGGCATTTAGTGGTAAATTCGATCTGAATGGGGATCTTTCTGGTAAAGGATATGATGGTTATGCGATTTCGCATATTTGGAAGGGTGATCTTAATTTCAGTTTAGTTAATGCCAAAATGTATGGATTAAATATCCCCCAATTAATCCAGCAATCTGTTGCTCGTGCAACGGATAAAGTGAATATCCCTGATAATATGGATAATTTCACCCGCGCTAAAAAGCTTGATGTTAAAGCGGTACTGAATCGAGGTGATATAAAAATCAGTCGACTGCATGCGGTATCCGATTTGCTGAATATTGATGGGCAGGGTAAGACTAATCTGCTTAAACAACATATTGATGTTGCTTTAAAAGTACAGATAACACAAGGATGGGGCAAGGATAATGAATTGGTTAGTCGTCTGCGAAAAATGAAAGTACCACTGCGGGTTTACGGTAATTGGAGTAATCTGCAATACAATTTGGATATTGAGCAATTGCTGCATAATGAGTTGGAGAACAAGGTAAAACAGGCTATTAACGATTGGGTTGAACGTAGCAGTAATTAAGCGAGGGTTATATTCATATATACCCAATGGATTTCAAGATGGATCGCGACGGCAAGGGAGCGAATCTCCGGGAGCATAGAGAACTATATGACCGGGGTGAGTGCAGCCAACAAAGAGGCAACTTGAAAGATGACGGGTATAATATCCTGCTGAATTAATGAATAATATTATTGATTGGCAAGTTTATATGAAATTTGTTGAATTGAGAAGCTATGGCTTTTTTGCTATGAACACAAAGTTATTTCATGTTGTTAGATAAATCATTAACAGTATCCTAATATAGTTCCGCATATAGTACTTCCGCATATAGTACTTCCGCATATAGTATTGATAGCAAAGGCCCAAAAAATCCCGGTGCAGTTTAAACTGACCGGGTTTTATTTTGTTTCAGAGGAAAAACTCAGTGATGGCAGATACGATGAATGATCAATAACACTGGGTTATTCTCTATTTTCTTCCTCTGACACCAGAGGGGTAATTTTTACCTTATTAATTCGGTGACTGGTCACTTCCAACGGTTCAAACAGGTAATTATCAATCTGTAATTGCTCACCTTGTCGTGGAATATGTTGTGAATGTTCCATTAACAAACCGGCTAAGGTCTGATATTCACGTTTTTCATCCAGTTGCAAAGGGACATAAAGGATCAAATCATCCAGCGGCATATAACCATTGGCGATCCAACCACCATGTTCAGTCGCTTGAATATCATGGCGGGCATCAGTTTCTTCGCCATCTACCGGTAAATTACCCGCGATAGTTTCCATTACGTCGGTCAAAGTTACCACACCTTCCACAGAACCAAATTCATCGACAACAAACGCAAAGTGAGTTTGTGCCTGGCGGAACTGCTCCAATGCCTGGAGTAGTGAAAGCTGTTCAGGGAAAATCAGCGGTTGTTTTATCAGCGAGTGTAAATCAAAAGGCTGTTGGTTGAGTTGTTGATTTAATAAATCAATAACATGGACAACACCTAATGGTTCGTCACTGATATTTTCATCAGTTACCACAATGCGTGTGTGAGGACTTTTACTCAGTATTTGCGTCAGATTTTCAGTTGGTGCATGAATATCAAGGTATTCCACGTCGTGACGGGAAGTCATGATACTGTTAACGTTACGCTGCGCCATGCCGAGAACTCTGGCAATCATTTGACGTTCTTGTAGATCAAACACTTCCTGATTATCAGAAATCAGATTAGATGTATGATTATCTAATTCTGCATTTTCATGCTTACCACTAAGGATGCGTAAAACGGCTTCTGCTGTTCTTTCACGTAGTGAACGGGAAGCAGTAAGAAATCTGCGGCGGTTAAATTGAGCAAATTGGTTTAAGGATTCAATCATAATGGAGAAGCCGATAGCGGCGTACAAGTAACCTTTGGGGATGCGATAACCAAAACCTTCGGCGACCAGACTGAAACCGATCATTAACAAGAAGCTCAGACAGAGAATGACGATAGTCGGGTGAGCATTGACAAAGGTAGTTAACGGCTTACTTGCCAGTATCATCAGGAACATCGCAATGGTGACTGCCGCGATCATGATACCGATGTTGTCTACCATACCAACAGCAGTAACCACGGAATCCAGTGAAAATACAGCATCAAGGACAATTATCTGAACGACAACCGTCCAAAATTTAGATGTTTTGCGTTGTTGTCCTGAGTGGGCATCTTTGCCTTCCAGCCGTTCATTAAGCTCCATCGTCGCTTTGAACAGTAAGAAAAGACCGCCTAACAGCATAATCAGGTCACGGGCACTAAACGGATGTTCCCAAAGCGTAATTAATGGATGAGTTAGCGTTATCAGCCAGGAAAGACTAAAAAGCAGCACGATACGCATCAGTAACGCACAACTTAGACCTGTAATTCTTGCTTTGTCTCTTTGTTTTTCAGGAAGTTTATCTGCCAGAATGGCAATAAAGACCAAGTTGTCAATTCCGAGGACAATTTCTAGAACGATAAGAGTAACTAGTCCAGCCCATATCGTCGGATCAGCGATCCATTCCATACAGTTTGTTTTACCTTTTAATATGACGGCTCATGCCGAATAATGAATAATGGGCATTGACTCATCAAATTTCAATAGTTGATTTTTCATCTGAGGAAGTTTTTTCCAAAAAATGATGTGTAGTGGTATCGATGGCACCAATAACTATCCATTAGGACTCATCCTGAGTTAACATGTGATCACATTAACAAATTGCACACTAATTATTATTGGTGAGCAGGATTATCATCAGACAGGAGTTATTCATGTCCAAGCAGCAGATTGGTGTTGTCGGTATGGCGGTGATGGGGCGTAACTTGGCACTAAATATTGAGAGCCGTGGTTATTCCGTATCTATATTTAACCGTTCAAGTGATAAAACTGACGAAGTGATTGCCGAAAATCCGGGGAAGAAATTAGTTCCAAGTTACACTGTCGAAGAATTTGTCGATTCACTGGAAAAACCGCGCCGTATTCTGCTCATGGTTAAGGCTGGCGAAGCAACCGATAAAACGATTGCTTCACTGACTCCACATCTGGATAAAGGTGACATTTTGATTGATGGCGGTAATACCTATTTTCAGGATACTATCCGTCGTAATCGAGAGCTTTCAGCCCAAGGGTTTAATTTTATCGGTACCGGGGTTTCCGGTGGTGAAGAGGGGGCATTGAAAGGCCCATCTATTATGCCTGGCGGCCAGAAAGAGGCGTATGAATTAGTGGCGCCAATTTTGCACGAAATTGCAGCTAAAGCGGAAGGTGAACCTTGTGTGGTCTATATTGGCCCAGATGGCGCCGGCCATTATGTGAAAATGGTTCACAATGGCATTGAATACGGTGATATGCAGCTCATCGCGGAAGCCTATTCCTTACTGAAAAATGCCCTAAATCTGAGCAATGAAGAACTATCTGAGATTTTCACTGACTGGAATAACGGCGAGTTAAGCAGTTATTTGATTGAAATCACGGCTGATATTTTCCATAAGAAAGATGAAACAGGCCAATATTTGGTTGATGTGATTTTAGATGAAGCAGCAAATAAAGGTACGGGTAAGTGGACTAGCCAGAGCTCTCTGGATTTAGGTATTCCAGTGACATTGATCACAGAATCGGTATTTGCACGTTATATCTCTTCTTTAAAAGATCAGCGCGTTGCTGCGGCTAAAGTTTTGAGCGGACCTGAAGCACAGCCATTTAAAGGTGATAAGGCCGAATTTATTGAGAAAGTTCGCCGTGCGCTTTATTTGGGTAAAATCGTTTCTTATGCTCAGGGTTTTCAGCAATTGAAAGCGGCATCTGATGAGTACCAGTGGGATCTTAATTACGGTGAAATTGCCGGGATTTTCCGGGCGGGTTGTATTATTCGTGCTCAATTCCTGCAAAAAATTACTGACGCGTATAACGAAAATGCGGATATTGCTAACCTGTTGTTGGCGCCTTACTTTAAGAAAATTGCTGATGAATATCAGCAGGCACTGCGTGATGTCGTCTCGTATGGGGTGCAGAATGGTATCCCAACCCCTACGTTC
This sequence comes from Photorhabdus sp. S10-54, assembly GCF_963878145.1. Taxonomy (NCBI): domain Bacteria; kingdom Pseudomonadati; phylum Pseudomonadota; class Gammaproteobacteria; order Enterobacterales; family Morganellaceae; genus Photorhabdus; species Photorhabdus sp. S10-54. The sequence continues at coordinate 191,633 of NZ_CAWNXG010000003.1, forward strand.
TCCGCTGCTATTTCTTACTACGATAGTTATCGTTCTGCTGTATTGCCCGCCAATTTAATTCAGGCTCAACGTGATTATTTTGGTGCTCATACCTATAAGCGTACTGATAAAGAAGGTGTTTTCCATACTGAATGGATGGAGTAAGCCCGATTATTATCGATTGACTAGGAGCGTGGAGAGGCCACATTAGATGTGATGTGGTCTCAGTTTCCGCGATCGTCTGGGACACGTCGTTGCGGTTTTTTAACAAATATACCCGTTATCTTTCAAGTTGCCTCTTTGTTGGCTGCACTCACTCACCCCGGCCACATAGTTACCTATGCTCCCGGGGATTCGCTCCCTTGCCGTCGCGATGCATCTTGAAATCCATAGGGTATATACCGCAACGGCGTAGCTTAAATTTCAGAATATGACTTATCTGAGAGTGATGATTGTCACATTAATCCCGGATTAAGCAATAGGATCAGTACTGGTAATGTGAAAATCAAAACGATTATTTCCTACATGGACCAATTTCAAGTTCTTAGGGAAATTGAGTCCTTCATCAATAGTTGCAATGCCAATAGCATCATAAGAAAAATAGAATGACCCGTTACCAATATATTCTCCGGTGTTGACATTTCTTACATAAATTGAAGTGACTATCTCTTTCTGTACCAGTAGTTCGTTAACGACAGTATAATTATCATCTGTTGTTGCGTTAACGTCGATTGTTTCCTCTTCTTCTCCATTAAATATCTTAATGATCATAGAGAATTTTGTATCTGAATGAGTATCATCAATGATTCTTAGTGCAACCAGTTTTGTATCTTTCTGTATAATTCTGAATTTCGATAACCCTCTAATTTCTTTATCGATATCTGGATTGTCGACTACCCATTCATAATATTTACTCTCTGGATCATTATAGTGACGCCACGCATGGACTTTTGATAACTTTCCAATTTTTACTGAACGAAATTTATCGTTAAGATTGGAAGGGAGCGATATAATTTTATCAAGCTCTGGGTAATCATGTGACTTACCCTGATAGTTTTTCTCTTCGAAAAACGTGACGCCTGTAATTAATTCTTTTGTCATTTTTTCTACTCCTCAAAGTTAATGTAAGTAATATATAGGTTGCCAAAAAAAATTTTCCGTTAATAAACCCGTATGTAATGCTTTTCTGGAAGTATACCCGTTATCTTTCAAGTTGCCTCTTTGTTGGCTGCACTCGCTCACCCCGGTCACATCGTTATCTATGCTCCCGGGGATTCACTCCCTTGCCGTCGCGATGCATTTTGAAATCCATAGGGTATATACCTGATTGTATTAATGTGAAATATATAGTATTTACTCGTTTATACTATTTGTGAAAATTGGATTTTTTCTGTGTAATATTTCCCACTGATAATTCATTTATTCCTCATCTTTAGATGCAATATATCCAGTCAATAGAAGAATAATATTCTATGGGTTAATGTTAAAATTAGCAGAAAAATACATAAAGTAAAGTTGTTTAAAAAATACCGAATAATATTTTTATAATTATATTAGTATAGTCAAATTGACTGATTGAAATGTGAAAATTTGATATTTTTAGTGAATTTTGTATCTTAAATTTAGTATTCAATTGGATTGTGAATATTTTTCATGCTTGGTGTTTTGAATAGATACTATAAGATTGTTTTTTATTAATAATATTATGAAAATACCTAAAATAAGATATGTAATAATGGAATGGTTGGGTTTTTATATAATTTTTAAAATTAATCATTAGGGAAGTATTTATCTCAAAAGAAATAGCTTGTGAAAATTATTTCTTGTGGATCTTAATTTAATGTTTTTTTAAAGGTTAAGTGACTATTTGACTATTTGACTATAAATTTTTATAGAAAAAGGATAAATAACAATGAATGGCTAGTTAATGGTTAAGGATTTGTTGGCTGCACTCTCTCACCCTGATCACATCGTTCGCTATGCTTCCGGGGATTCGCTCCCTTGCCGTCGCGATGATCTTGAAATCCATAGGGTATATCATGATAAATAAAAAATTATTTATAACCACGAAATTTTTGCTGATTTATGAATACACCGTTGCGGTTTTTGATGATATTCCGCAACGGTGTTGCTTAAATTTTCAGAACGTAGCCTGTCTGAAAACATGGTTAATTATCGTTACATTATTACCGGATTAGTGAGAAAAATCGGTACTGATAATATGAATATCAAAACGATTGCCACCTACATTAACTATTCTGAGATTTTTAGGGAAATTAGCTTTCTCATCAATAGTAACAACACCATTTGCATCACGATAGAAATAGAATGATCCGTTATTGATATATACTCCAGTACTGGTATTTCTTATTGCAATGGCAGTGACTAACTCGGTCTCAAATGGCAATATACCAACCAGTGCATAATCATCATCAGTTGTTGTTTCAACTGGGCCCACGCAATGTGTATTCGTGAACATTGAGAATTTAATACCTGAACAAGTATCATCAATAAGTCTTAATGCAACCAAGCAGGTATCTTTTGATGCCACTTTAAACTTAGATAATCCTCTAATTTCTCTATCAATATCTGGATGATCATATTCCCATTCACGATAGCGTTGACCTGGTTCCCAATCGCTCTGATGACGCCATGCATAAACTTTTGATAGCGTTCCAATTCTTACTGAACGGAATCTATCGTTAAGATCATAAGGCAATGGAATAATGATGTCGTTTTCTGGATAATGGTGCGCTTCACCCAGAAAGTATTTTCTATCGAAAAAAGTTGCACCTGTAACTAGCTTATTAGTCATATTTCTCTATTCCTTAAACTTTATTTTAAAAAAACGTCATCTTTCTTGTTGAAAGAGATATGAGAATACAATGAGTGTGGGTTTTTGTATTTAATAAAATATAATGAATAGGCATATTAAATTGTTGTCAATACAACATTAATATAATTGACATGTCATTTTATACCGATATATGAAATAAAGGTTCTGAAATTAAAAATAATTGAAAATTCCTATCAAGAAACACCTTTATTTGGGTAGGGAATTATCCCCTAATGTAATTGATAATTTTTTGTATATGGCTCAATAGTGAATAATTAGATATTCATGGTATTTGATAATTATACCTCTCTGTTTAATGTTTATATAATGTAGCAATAATAATGACTTTATCTAATGATATAAACTTATTGGGGCGGGATAGTTACTATTTTAAATGAATATGTTTAAAATATTATCTTAAATAGCCTATTTTTATAGGCTATTTGGCAAATATGATTTTTCGCGATGGTATTTATTCTACCCGACGAAAACTCACCAATTCAGGTTGTGCAATTCGATGGTAATCTTGGGTGTTAAGAATCACTGAGCGTTCAAGGCTACCGGCATTAAAAGCCAGTTCATCAAAACGTTCAAATAATAAAGGGTCTGCAACCAGTTTCAGATCTGGATGAAAACTAAAAGGTGGAATAGCACCAAATACACATTGAGTCAGTTCAAAAACTTCTTTAGGACTTGCCAGTGAGGCGCGGTTGCCACCGATCTGTTTTGCCAGTGAAGAGAGGTCTGCTTGTTGATCCGCAGGCAGTACAGCGAGTACATATTGGCGGAATCCTTCCCCTTTAACATGGCAAACTAACCCTTTTGCCCCTTGTCCAAGTTGTGTACCACGGATTTTTGCAACTTCTTCAGAATGTCCGGCGGTTGAATGTTCTATCACCCGATAGCTGGCATGATGATTATCCAGTAATGTGGTCAGGCGGTTAAATATTTCGTTAGAGGACAAAATAAACTCCTAAGTAATAACTTTGTGAATTGATATATACCCTATGGATTTCAAGATGCATCGCGACGGCAAGGGAGCGAATCCCCGGGAGCATAGCAAACTATGTGACCGGGGTGAGTGAGTGTAGCCAACAAACAGGCAACTTGAAAGATGACGGGTATATTAATCTTCTCGATTATTGTATTTATTATATTGCCAATGGCATATATTACCAAGATGGAAAATTATCAAATATCTATTTTAATAAGCATTATCTAACTCTACCGAGATATATTTATATTTTTTGAATTGTGTGGTTTAAATAGAGCTATTATTTATGTTTGTTGTAAGATAATGATTTTTAGTTCCATTAGGTGATTTTTCAAATTTTACTTTTTATATATTTTCATTCTAGAACTATTTTAATATAAGGAATTATCAATGATGACTACAACTTTTTTTATGACATCGGTAAATATGTTTGGTGCCGGTTGTTTGGTTGAAGCGGTAAATGCGATGAAAGGTGATGGTTACAAGCGAGCATTGATTGTGACGGATCATGTTTTAAATGAAATTGGAGTAGTGGCAAAAGTTCAATCTCTATTATCTGATGTTGATATTGAGAGTACGGTTTATGATGGTACCAATCCGAATCCGACGACAGTTAACGTTGAGGAAGGTTTGGATATTCTGCGTCAGCATAATAGCGATTGCGTTATTTCTTTAGGGGGTGGTTCGCCACATGATTGTGCAAAAGCTATTGTGTTGGTCGCTGCTAATGGGGGAGATATCCGGGATTATGTAGGTATTGGTCGTTCATCTAAACCGCATTTGCCATTAATCTCAGTTAATACTACTGCGGGTACTGCGTCAGAAATGTCACGTTTTTGTGTCATTACCGATACTGAGAGCCATATTAAAATGGCCATTGCTGATAAGAAAATAACACCTGTTTTGTCTGTGAACGATCCAGAATTAATGGTTGGAATGCCGAAAGGGTTAACCGCCGCAACTGGAATGGATGCAATGACTCATGCGGTTGAAGCTTATGTTTCTGTCGGGGCTAATCCAATAACGGATGCTTGTGCACTGAAAGCAATCTCGATGATTAGTCACTCTTTACGCCAGGCAGTCGCAGATGGGAGCAATATAGAAGCACGTGAAAACATGGCCTATGCACAATTCTTGGCGGGGATGGCGTTTAATAGTGCATTACTGGGGTATGTTCACGCCATGTCTCACCAATTGGGTGGTACTTATGATTTACCACACGGTGTATGTAATGCTGTTTTATTACCACACGTTCAAGAGTTCAACGCTAAAGCAGTTTCGGGTCGTTTGAAAGATATTGCCGCTGCGATGGGGGTAGATGTAAGCGCTATGAATGATCAGCAAGGGGCTGAGGCATGTATTGCTGAAATTCGTAAATTGTTAAAAGATATTGGTATTCCGTCGGGTTTAGCGGAATTGAATGTCAAACTGGAAGATTTACCCATGTTGGCAACTAATGCCTTGAAAGATATATGTTGTTTGACTAATCCCACTCAAGCTACCCATGAAGAAATTGTTTCGATCTTTAAAGCGGCCATGTGATTTGTCAGCTTTCATTTCATTCGTGTAGATACCTATGCCCAATTGGGCGGGGAGCAGTCAATAAAAGGCGACGTAGATGTATACGTCGTCTGATAGTCATTTTTCGTGCACAATGTTTATATTGTCAGGCGACCTCGTAGCACGTTACGGGTTTCAATGGACGATTGACTAAATAGATCCCCGATACTTAAAGTGACCCAAAAAAGTACCATCCGGTTACCGGATTGATCTGAATAAGTCATTAATTATTCTTCGTTCACATTAACGATGCGATCTTGTTTAGGATAAGCAATGGGAGATTTTTCAGCGAAATATTTCATTACAGCATCAACATCTGGCACGCTATATACGGGATCAATACCCTCGTTAAACACAGAGAAGTTATTTCTCCCTGTTGCCAGAAATTCATTAGCAACCACACGGTATTTTCCATTTAATTCAATGGGCTTACCGTTGATTTTCATTGAGCGAGTAATAACACGATCATCTACCGGTTTGGCGCTATCCCAGTGATATTCAAAACCATTAGAAACCGCCAAAATTTGCGAACGTGGACGATCCCATTGTTGTTCCAGCAGACGTTTAATTTGTTCACCCGTTAGTGTCTTGGTTAATAATACATTAGAGAATGGCTGAACAGCGTATATACCCAAGAAACTTCAAGATGCAGTTTTTAGCACCTGAAAATGGTCGTTAATTCTAGACATCAGCGAGTCCGCTATATCAGGTAGCGTTGTGGTGAAAAATTTGAATACTTTGTCTCGAAATTCATGTTTATCAGCGAAATAACGGTTATTTCGAACATGTTCATTCATGACCTTCCATAATCGCTCTATCGGGTTTAAATTTGGGCTGTATGGCGGAAGGTAATGTCACTCAATATTGTTAACATAAGCCCACTCCTTCACAAGATGAGCTTTGTTATAACCCGCCCCATCCACAATAAGATGAATTTTTTGATGATAGTCAGGATAGGACTTTCTTATTTCATTGAAAAAACAGCAAACGTTGTAGTCATTGAGGGTTTGATATTCCTGGAACACCGTACGACCAATGGCATTCAGGTTGAGTGCGCCCAATAGATTCAGGCGAGTTCGGCTTCCCGTTGTTTTGACTGTTTTTTTCTCGCCTTTTCGCATCCAGCCATAACCGAGTTTAGTGCCTTGAGTCGGGTGAACCGCGTCAAGAAAGAGGATGGGTTCGTCTTTCGCTGTAACTTTAAGAGCTTCATAATATTCAATAAATTGTCGCTGTTTTTCTGCGTCGAATTTATGAGGGATGCCACAAGGTTTTTTATAAGAAAAACCCTGACGGTGTAGCCATTTATTCATGCCGGGAATGCTAAAGGTCATATTCCAGAGCTGAGCAACATAGGTCACGATTTCATGGGTGTGATGGAAAAGATGTTGAGATAAGTGATTGATTAAAAAATCAGTTTGCTGTCGAGAAAGCAAACTATCAGACCCCCCATTATCAGATTTAAGTTTACCTTGATTAAGGTAATCACTGATGTGGCGGTCAACCGTGGTCTGATGGAGTCGCAATGCCTGGGCTATCATTACAGAACTCCACCCTTCAGAAGCCAGAAGGATAGCTTTTATTCTGTCTCGTACCTGACCATCACGAGTGGTGTCGTGAAGACGTTCAAGTTTGATTTTTTGTTCTGATGTAATAAATATTTTCATAGCGAGGATAATGATCTCCATTTCGGATAAAATCAAGCATCTTCAATGATTACGGGTATATACCACTTTTGATGTTATCCCAGTGCCATTTTATACTAATATAGTACAAATATGTTTTCCAAATAGAATGGGTTTTTATTGGTTGAAAATTTTTATATTGGAGCAAGTATTTAGTTCAATTTTTTATTCAGAGTTAAGATTAAGTGACTAGAATTAAATTTAAAAAATATACTCTATGTTATTATGATTTCCTCCAATAAAAAAACCTCTACGTGAGAAATAGTCAACAAATGAAATAAATTATTTTAGGTTAAGTATAATCCCCCCTTTTAATGGTAGAATAGAGAATTTGATATTTTCATTCAATATGAAATATAACTTTGATGACAAAAGGTAAGTCAATGAATAAAACACAAGATAATGAGCTCCCTTGGTGGCATGAAAATGCTGGCTTCTTTGGAGATATATATAAAGAAGCAGATGATTCATATGAAACCTTTTTCGAAGGAAATAATGAACTGACATCACGAACAGAAAAAGAAGCTCAAGGTGTGATTAACCTGTGTTCTCTTAATATAGGTGCGAGTTTAATAGACTGTCCAAGTAGTTATGGACGACACAGTGTTGCAATTGCAAAGAAAGGAATCAATGTTACTGGCATTGATATCAATAGCCGATTCTTATCTCTGTCTCGAGAGCATGCTGAGAAAAATAATATTAACGTCAATTTCTTACATAGTGATATGAGAAAACTTCCTACCATTGGCCCGGTAGATGCGATTATTAATATGTTTTACTCGTTTGGTTTCTTTTCAAATGAAGAAAACAGCGAAGTGGTTAAAGAATTTTGCAGAATATTACGGCCAGGTGGAAAATTCTTGATGCACACTATGGTTACGATACCCGCTTTTGGCGATGGGAGAATACCATTAGAAGAAAGACGCACTTTACGATCTGGTAGTACTTTGGTGTCACGACGCAGGTTAAATCCTATTACACGACGTGAAGAGGGATTATGGAGTTTATTAGATAAAGATAGCAAAGAAAGATCCTTAACTCCATACGATGTCAGAATTTATACAACTGAAGAATTTGCTGATATATGCTACAACGCAGGTTTTTCAGAAGTTGTATTTTATGGTGATTGGGATGGAAGTCGATACGAGGAGAAATCCCTTTATTTAATTGCTGTTGCCACTAAATAAAAATATCTAATTATTGAGGCGGAAAATGAAGACTATAGATGTCCAACGAGAGGTGAAATCAGATATTTCTCAAATTCCACAATTACCGTCTCTTACTGGGCTGCGTTTTTTCGCAGCCATATTAGTCTTTCTTTATCATTCGTCGGCTGAACATATCTTCAGTAACCGACAAGTGTCAGAAAATTTTTTATGGCTGTTCAGCAATGCAGGTTTTGTTGGTGTTTCGTTCTTCTTTTGTTTGAGTGGTTTTGTATTGGGTTGGTCCTCGAAACCACGTGATTCTTTGATAAATTTTTGGATAAGACGAGTAATGAAAATATATCCAAATCACTTGGTGACTTTATTATTGGCTTTGCTATTAATAATGTGGTCAGGTCCTTTGCTGCCAGGAGGAGAAACAACTTCTGGATTAATACCTAATATCTTACTTGTCCATACTTGGTTTCCTGATCCTTATGTTTTTATCAGCTTGAATGGTGTCAGTTGGTCATTATCTTGTGAAATGTTATTTTATTTGACTTTCCCTTTTTGGTACAAATTAATAAAGAAACTACAAAATAATAATCTATGGTGGGTGGCCATATTTGTTATTTTGTTGATTATGGCTATTCCATTGATCGCCAATCTATTACCAAAAACTCAACTATTACCTTGGAGAAATGCACCAATATATTCTTATTGGTTTACATATCTCTTCCCTCTAACCAGGATGCTAGAGTTCATATTAGGAATACTTCTTTCTCAATTAGTTAAAAATGGTGATTGGGTATGGCACGAAAAAACTTACACTATTATATTATTCTTGATAGGATATTCTGTTTCTTTATATATGCCAGAACTATATCGATATGCCGCTACCACAATTGTACCTATTGCGATATTGATTGCTTCGTTTGCTGTTGCCGATCTACGAGGCAAGAATACACTATTAAAGTGTAAGATAATGATCCTTCTGGGAGAAATGTCTTTTGCTTTTTATCTAGTACATCGACTTGTTCTGATGTATGGTCATAAATTCTTGGGGGAAAAGAGAAGCTTTGATACAGTTGAATCTATACTGTTACTGTTAATTGCAGCATTGATTTCTCTTATCCTTGCTTCATTATTATATTATTTTATAGAAAAGCCAGCTATGAAGAAGGTAAGGTCAGATCGGAAAGAACGCACTTCATCCATTATAGCAGCTGAATGATAATTAATTAGGTTTATGGAGAGTAACTATGATTAAAAATAGCAAAATTATCAAATTACCCCATTCTGTCGTCCATTACTATACTAAAGGGGAGGGGACCGGGATTCTCTTTTTGCATGGCACCAATAGTGACGGCGAGAGCAGCTTTGGTCATATAGTGAGTGAATTCAGCGAGGAAAGAACCGTTATCATCCCTGACTATGCAGGATGTGGCAAATCCACTCTCCCGCAGGGAGAAATAACCGTTGAAAGATTAGCAGAGCAAGTTGCAGAGATAATCAAAGACAGTTCAAAAGCCCCTGTTGATATAGTAGGTACCTCAATAGGCGCGGTCGTTGCGGCCGTTGTTGCTGCCCGATATCCTGAGTTGGTAAGGAAGCTGGTATTAACAGCACCGTGGGCAACCAGTCAAGATCCTCGGCATCAATTTATCTTTCAGACTTGGTTAAAACTAGAAATGAATAGCCCTGATAATGCTATGGCATTTAGCCTTTCACATGTATTGAGCCCTGAATTTCTTATGTCTTTGGGAGATGAAAAAATAAAACAAATTTGTAATAAACCCTCAGCAAAAGATATTGATAAAAGAATTAAGCTTGGATTAGATATAGATATCTGCGATTTGTTATCCCATATAGATAAACCTACATTAGTCATAGGTTTGACATTTGATACTCTCATTCCTCTTTATCAAGTCGAGAGGGTTCATCAGAGTATAAAGGGTAGCAAATATGCTGAAATTATGAGTGGTCACGCCGTACAGATAGAAAACCCGAAAGATTGGGTAGCTTGTGTAAAAAATTTTCTATAAAAAACTAAAATATAATACCTATTGGCGATTCTCATGAAAGATTCAATTCGTAATATAGCTATTATAGGCGGCGGCATAACAGGCGTCGCCGCCTATATTTCATTAATTTGCTACAATATTGCTGAAAATATTTACATAATAGCCCCAACTTCAATTGGTGAAAGTGAGGCATTTGACTCAGCAGAACCAGATATGATTTGTAATACATCAGCAGGAAGTATTAGCGTAGTACCAGAGAATTTACATGACTTTACTTCATTCTTAAATGATAGAGGTATGCAGATAGAACCCAAAGATTTTGTTCCCCGAAGGTTAGTTTCTGAATATGTCAAAACTAGGTTTAAAGAATATTCAAAGAATGCAGAAGCTAACGGCGTCAAAACAATATACATACGGCGACATGCAACCAGAATTGAATTGATATCCAATGAGAGGAAATATTGTATCTATTCTGCGGGTGAAAATATCATAACCGCAGATGCCGTTATTGTATGTACCGGTTACTCACGCAGTATCATTCCAGAATTTGCAAAAGAATTTGCTAACCATCAAGGAATTTTTACTTCTCCGTATCCTGTTAAAAATATTACTACCCTAGTGTCACCGGAATCCCAGGTTTTAATTATAGGTACAAAACTTAGCGCAATAGAAACAGCTATTACGCTAGCTGAAGAAAATCATCGGGTGACGATGGCTTCTCCTTCTGGAGAACTACCTGCTGTAAGAACTCATACTCTTCCTGCTGAAGCTGAACTAATTGATATTGATGAAGTAGCTAAGCTTGATTTTAAAAGTAATAAATTACCCCAGAGTATTACAAAGGTTGTCATAAAAGCCATTTCAAAATTAACTGACTTGCCTCTATCTTTACAGATTTCAAAAAAAAGCAATCCAATTGAAAGGCTAGAAGAGGAGGTTCAGTTAGCAAGAAAAGGCAATATCTATTGGCAAGATATTATGGTTGAACTTATTGATATTATCAATGAGTTGATGGCTGGAAAAGATAGTATCACGCAACAAAAAGCTCTGCATTCATGTAATAATATTATCTCACGGTATATGGGAGCATGTTCTCTTGAAAATGCCAAAAAGTTATTAGAAGCATTAAAGGCAGAGAAAATTCATTTGCATCAGGGGGTACCTGTAATTGTCAACTTAAACGATAATGCACAGTGGGAAGTCGAATGGGGAAATGAAAAATGTCAATACGAAACCATTATTTTTGCAACTGGTAGAGAATATCCGAAATACTCTCTTTCAAATAGTAGCTTAGATTTAAATACTGTAACTTTAGAGCCTATGGCAGAACCTTATTTAGATAAAAATTTTAGGGTATATCATTCAAGAAAACAGGTTTTTGAAAATATCTGGTTGTTAGGAATAAGCTCTCATAGCAGTATCCCGTTAGTCAATGCAATCTATCCAGCCATTCAACAGGCAAAAAGTTTAGGTAAGTGGTTAAAGGATAATATAAAAAATTAATAATAAACATGAGACAACACGGTATTCAATTTTGGCTTTGATATTAGTTAGCGTTATTTCTCAGTCAGAGTATATTTAGCATAGATTAACTTATTTTAAAAAATATATTTATCTCTATGTTGTTTACCTATTGAAGACACTATTTTTAGAAAAAAGATAATGTTAAGCAATTCAGAAGATAACTTTTTCATGTAATTATAAAATAGAGTGGAACATGCATCATTTATTCCAAAATGAAAACCCATTTATGCCGTTACCTAATATAATCGAAAGCATAAGTATAGAGCTGGATAAAATAAACCGTTATCTAGAATTGTTTCCCGAGTCACTCAGAAACAACTTATCACTTAAGCTTGGAGTGCCTTCTGACATGATCATGATTGGTGCCGGGGCTGCTGGCATTGCATTAACATCATTACAAACACTATCCAAAGCTAATTTCAACATTACCTATTCGTGGAGAAACTTTGAAGCTTACCCTTTAATATCTAACATAGTGGGAGCGTATACTTCTACAATTCCACTTCGACAAGACGGAACCCAAGATCTTGACGCTCTAATAAATAAAGCAAAGCAGACTGATGTTATCATATTATGCAATCCACATAATCCTACAGGAGAGTTTATTCAATCCGACATTTTATATTCCTTTATAACTAGGATCCCTAAGAGAACTTTCATCATATTAGATGAAGCCTATATAGAATATGTAACTGACTTCCCTCTACCTGTTTCGGTACGTTGGATAGAAAAATTTCCTAATCTCATTGTTATCCGTTCTTTTTCAAAAGCCTATGGATTAGCTGGCATGAGAATTGGTTATGGTATTGCCCACCCTGATATTGCTTATAGAGTAAACAGTTTACAATTACCCTTTTCAGTTAATTCTTTATCAAATGCTGCGGCTTTAGCATCATTGGAAGCAACAGAAGAACTAATGTATAGAGTTAGATATATAGCATCTGAACGCCGGAGAATATTCAGTTATCTTCGTAACCAAGGTTGGAATGTACTACACAGTCAAACAAATTTCCTATGGATTCATGAGCCTAAGAAAACAGCTTTACTTGAAAAACTTTTAAGGAATGAAAATATTATAGCTAAAGTGTACCCTGATGAAGGCGTTAGAATCACTTTAGCAAGACCCGCCGTAAACCCTCGCCCAGTGCGAGGGTGTCGCAAAAGGCGCGTGTTATCCGTTAAGATCTGCGTACTTCTTTTAAGCGCAGATCTTTTATGACCTTATTCATTCGAAAACGGGAACCTTCTATTCATACTGGACGTCAGTTTGTCAC